>JBKICS010000101.1:0-3386 GCA_046567015.1 Acidobacteriota bacterium
CTCTCCCGGGCCCCCGGACCCACGAACCCGCAGATGCCGCACACGGTCTATTCCTTGCAGTTTCGCGTGCAGTCCACGATGTAGGTCGGCTTGTCCTGGGACTCGTGGTAGGTGCGCATGAGGATCTCGGCAATTAGGCCCATGAAGATGGCCATGATGCCGATCAGCATGAACATGACCACGCCAAGGGGCAGCGGCGTCTCGATGAAGCTCTTGCCGAGGAAAAACTTGCAGTAGAGCATGAAGAAGAAAAAGAAGGCCGAACAGGCGATGCTGGCCAGGCCGAAGCCGCCAAAGAGGTACATGGGCTTGGAGGCGTACTTGTCCAGAAACTTCACGGTCATGAGATCGAGGATGACCTTAATGGTGCGCTCCATGCCGTACTTGGACTCGCCGTGAATGCGCGGATGGTGGGTGACGCCGACTTCCGTGACCCGCGCCCCCTGCCAGGCGGCATGGATGGGGATGAAGCGGTGCATCTCGCCGTAGAGCTTCACACCCTTGATGATGTCGCGGCGGTAGGCCTTGAGCGAACAGCCGTAGTCGTGCAGATGCACCCCGGAAATAAACGAGATGAGCCGGTTGGCCATGCGGCTTGGCAGGTTGCGCTTGATGGGGTTGTCCTTGCGGTCCTTGCGCCAGCCCGAGACCACGTCAAAGCCCTCGTCGAGCTTGGCCAGAAGCTTGGGGATGTCGGCCGGATCGTTTTGCAGGTCGCCGTCCATGGGGATGAGAATGTCGCCCTTGGCCTGGTCGATGCCGGCCATCATGGCCGGGGTCTGGCCGAAGTTGCGGCGCAGATGGACCACGCGCACCCGGTCGTCGTGCCGGGCCACGGCGTCGATGCGCGCCCGGGTGTCGTCGGACGAGCCGTCGTTGACCAGGATGATCTCGTAGGGATGGCCCATGGCGGACAGCACGGCGTCGAGCTTGGCATACAGCGGCTCGATGTTGTCCTGTTCGTTGTAGAGCGGAATGATAATGGAAAGCATATCCGGCATGGCTCCGCCGTTTCTCGATGGTTACAGGCTTGGGGGCGGGCAAGAAACCCCGTCAGGGCGTGACCGCAGGTTCGGGTCGCACATCCACGAGGCGCACCCCCGGCTCGGGGCTGGTATAGGGAAAAATCGCGGCGTCGAGAAGGGCGAAGTTGCCGGGCAGGCCGGCCAGCTCCCGGATGCGACGGTCGAAGGGGGCGAACAGCGGCCCCTTGGCCATGGCCGCCGGGTCGTAATCCGCCTCGCGCACCACCATCCAGCCGACGCCGTAGGCCTTGGCGAATTCCCGCACCACTTCCGGATCCTTGGCATAGTAGGCCTCGGCCTGATGGGCCAGGCGCGGCAGCATGATCTTCCAATAGCCCACGCTCCAGGGATGGGCCAGCTCAAAGGTGGCCACCACGTCGCGCCGGCCAAAGGTCAGGACGTTGTCCAGATCCTTGGGATTGCCGGCCAGGACCGCGTCCTTGGGCAGCTCGGCCACGGCTGCGTAAAGCGGCGCGTCGGCCCGGTAGTCGTAAAGCCCCACACCGGTCAGACGCCAAGCTCCAAGCGCCACGGCCACAAGGACCAACCCCGGGCCGGCAAAGCGCCGGCGCAGCAGCCCGGCCAGGGCATGGCGCAGGCACACGGCCAAGGCCAAGGCGTAGAGCAGATTGATCGTGTAGGAGATATAGCGGTCCGGGACGAAAAGGACCAGGGCGATGGCCCGGGCCAGGACGTACAGGCCAAGCGAGCCGGCGAGCAACATGGCCAGGGGCCGGGACTTGGGGGCCAGGGCGGCCCAGGGAGCCCGGCGCGCGCCGAACCACAGGATGGGGGCCAGCACGGCCAGGGAGGCGATGCCCGGGAGAAGGCCCCATTCCAGGAACAGGCCGATGCTCTCAAACGGCCAGTAGACGAGATCGAGAAAGGGATTGGGCAGGGGATAGAGTTCCAGCCGGCCGGCGGCGGTGAATTCCGGCCCGGCCATCAAGGCGGCCCGACCCACCAGCGGTCCGAAGCCCTTGGCGGCCAGGGCTTGGTTCATGGCGAACACCGTGGCCGCGGCGGCGAAAAGGACCAGGCCGTGGCTCGGCCGGGCGGGAAACGGCGCGGCCGGCCGGTCGGTCAGCCGGGCCATCAGCGCGTCGAGGCAGGCGCAGCCGGCGCACAGGATGGCGATATAGGGAATAAAGACCGCCTCAAGGAGCAGCACCCAGGCCATGCCCCGGCCGGAGCGTCGCAGCCAGGCCAGCACGAAAAGGGCCAGAAGCGGCCCGGCGAAGGCCCGGGACAGGCCGCCGGAAATGTTTTTGAGGAAATACGGCATGAGCCAGGCCATGGCCGCGCAAAACCAGCCCAGCACCGGCCCTTCCAGCACCAGCCCCATCCCGAAGAAAGCCAGGGCCAGGACGACGAACAACACGCCGGTCAGGAGCTTGGAAAAAAGGATGGGATCGCAGCCGAAACCCTTGGCCGCCAGGAAATACAGGGCCTTGAGCCCGGCCGGCACATAGGCGGCGGCATAGTCGGACAGGATGTCGGGCGGGTAGAGCGACGGGTCGAGCCAGCGGGCCATCCAGAAGAGCTGCTGGCGCACGTCGTCGTTTACGACGAAGGGGGAGAAAAGCCCCAGCCGGTGGGCCAGGGCGAAAACGACCAGGGAGCAACCCGCGACCAGCCACCAATCCGACCGGCCCGCCGGCCGATCAGATGGCTCGATCATAGAGGCGGAACACCTTGTAGCGCTCGCCGCCAAAATCCGTCAGCGTCTTGTTCCACTGCTCCAGGGATTCCGGGATGAGCGAACAGTCGCAGTATTCCATCTTCGGGTGATTGACGAGGAAATTGACGATGATGTTGAGAATGATGGCGTGGTGCAGCCGCTTCCACTGGTGCGAGCGAGCCACACCCATGATGATGGCCCGGCAGTGGGTCAGCGGCCTCACCCGGCAGTCCCAGAGCAGTTGCAGCTTCTGCCACAGCCCGAACTTGCCGTTGAATTTTTTCACCGACCGGTTCATGTCCGGCGAGACCACGGCAAAGGCCACGATGTCGTCGCCGTCCAGGATCATGCTTTCCAGGTCCGGGCGCACCAGCGGCTGGAGCGTGACGAAGAGGTCCTCGTACTGCTTGTCGGTCAGCGGCACATGCCCCCAGTTCTTGCTCCAGATGTCGTTGAAAAGTTCCTTGATCTGGGGCCCGCGCTTGGCGAATTCCTTGCGGGGAATGGGCTTTATCTCACACTTCTGGCGGGAGAGGATGGAGTCGCGAAGCTTCGCCAGCTTGGCCGCGTCCATGCCGGGCTTGCGGCTGATGCGGTAGGCGAACCAGTCGTAGGTCTTGGTAAAGCCCCAGTTGCTCACCAGGGTTTCGTAGTACGGCGGGTTGTGGGTCTGCATCATG
>JBKICS010000102.1:0-3147 GCA_046567015.1 Acidobacteriota bacterium
ATGGACGGCGTGACGCTCGTTGCGACCATGCCCATGGCCCCGAAGGCCAGGCCGCCAAGGAAAGCGATGGGCAGCACGGCCAGGGCTTGCCAGCTCGGGGCATAGCCCAGGGCGGCGATGACGACCAGCATGACCGCGGCGGCGATGACCGAACGGGTGGCCCCCCAGACGATTTCCGCCACGATGATTTCTTCCACGGTGAGCGGCGTGGCGAGCAAGGCGTCGTAGGTCTTCTGGTAGAACATGCGCACGAAGGAGTTGTACGAGGTCTCGAGGAACGCCTGCCACATGACCGTGGCCGCCAGCATCGAGGGGGCGAAAAAGTCGGTGTAGGCCATGGTCCGGCCGTGCCAGACGACCTGGTTGATGAGCCCGGAAAAACCCAGGCCGAAGGCCAGCAGGTAGAACAGCGGCTCGAACATCGGCGGCAGGAAGTTGACTGCCCAGATGCGACGGTAGACCCGCAGGTTGCGTCGCCAGACCGCCAGGAAAAGCCAAGAAAAACGCGTGTCCGTGGTCATTCCCGCAACTCCCGGCCGGTCAGGCGCAAAAAAACGTCTTCCAGGGTGGCTGCCCGGATGAACCCCGCTTCGGCGCAAAAACGCTCCCGCAGGGCCGCAAGAGCCGCCTTGTCGTCGCCGTAGACAAGGAGCCGGCGCCCCGAGCGGTCGAAACGAATGCCTGCCCCGGTCAGATACGCGGCCATGGCCTCTTCCGGGGACTCCACCTCCAGCACATACCGCCCGGCCCGGCTGGCCACGAGCTCGGCCGGTTCGCCCTCGGCCGCCACCCGGCCGTGGTCGATGATGCACAGCCGGTCGCAAAACCGTTCGGCCTCCTCCATGGCGTGGGTGGTGAGCAGGATGGTCAGTCCCTGGCGCTTGAGGTCGAGCAGCCGGTCCCAGAGGGTGTTGCGCGACTGGGGGTCGAGGCCGGTGGTCGGTTCGTCGAGGATGAGCAGGTCCGGGCGGTTGATGATGGCCCGGGCCAGCATGAGCCGGCGGGCCATGCCGCCGGAGAGTTCCTCGTACTGGAAACGTTTTTTGGCCTCCAGGGCGAAAAAGGCCAGCAGTTCATTGGCCCGGGCCTCGGCCTCGCGGCTATCGATGCCGAAATAACTGGCGAAGACCAGGAGATTTTCTAGGACGGTCAGGTCCGGGTCCAGGGTGTTGCCCTGCTGGCAGACCCCGAGCCGGGCCCGGATGCGGCGAAAGCCGGTGCGGATGTCCTGGCCGAAAACCCGGACCGTGCCGCTGGTCGTGGGCGAGAAGCCGTAGATCATGCGGATGGTGGTGGTCTTGCCGGCGCCGTTGGGGCCAAGCAGGCCGAAGCATTCGCCCCGGCGCACGGCAAAGCTCACGCCGTCCACGGCGGCGAAGACGCCGTAGGTCTTGCGCGCCGCCTCGACGGAAAGGACCGGTTGGGCCTCGTGGTGCTGCTCCATGCGGACACCATACGCCATGGTTGGCCCCGAGGCCAGGGCGATGACCCGGCCGGGCCGCGATTCCGCCTTGCGACACTGTCATGCTCCGGTAAGATTTCCCAGCGGATCACTCTGCTATAGGAAGGCAAACTACGTGGAGGTACGCCATGTTTTCCGGTCTGCTGCAACCCATGCATTTGCTTCTTATCCTGGGAGTGGTCCTGATCGTCTTCGGTCCGGGCAAATTGGCCAATCTCGGCCATGACCTGGGCAAGGCCGTCCGGGACTTCAAGTCCGCCATGGATGAGCACAACGTGACCCCGGAGCCGGTCGCGTCCCGTCCTGCCGAACAGCCGCTGGCCGCCGCCGCCGCGCAATCGGCCGCCCGGACCATGGAAACGGCGCAAGCCGAAAAAGCCTGAGTGTCCCGGCCCGGCAACCGGGTTGTTTTTCCCTGTCGCGTTCCCCTAACGACGCCAGTTTACTGACGCTTTCGCCGTACGCACGGGTGTCCGGGGGCAAAGAGCAGCCCCCACCCGCCGGGGTGCGGTCCTTGCCGCGCGCACGGGTGTCCGGGCCGTTTCGGCGGCGCAACCGAGCGTGCCTGAGGCTTCCGGCCAGCCGCCGGCCTGACCATCCGCAGGGGCGCTGCCGTGGCCCTCGGCCCTGGCCGTGTCGGTCGGCCGCTTCGCGGCTCAGCCCTATTCCTTGTCCAGGCGCAGGGAGCGGCGAAAGCGCTTGTCCAGGGTCTCCTCGAAAAAGTTCTGCAACACCCGCCGGTACTTCTTGAGATAGTATTGGCGGTCCAGGAACTTTTGCTTGTCGCGGTATTTGATCATGGTCGAGGGGTTGAAATAGGCCACGGCGTTTTTCGGGGTCAGGACAAAGGGCGGCAGGCCCTCCTGGACCAGGATGTAGCTGGCGACCAGAGCCCCGGTGCGGTGGTTGCCCTCGAGAAAGAGCTGGGGCTGGCTCACGCCCAGCACGTAGACGCCAGCCGCCCGGCGCAGGGCGCTCTTGTGGCGCTTGGACTCGTACCAGTCGGCGATGGTCCCGATGCCCTCGGCGAAGCGCCGGCGGGTCTCCAGCAAGTGGGAGCCGTATTCCAGGCGCACGCTGTCGTTTACCCCGCACAGCACGATGTGGTTGAGTTCCAGGATGTGGTCCAGGCCGGAGGGCGAAAAGACCTCCACCCCGTCTTCCAGGAGCTGGTCCACATAGGCGTAGCCTGTAAGCAGGTTGCCGATGATCTGGTCGGTGAGCGGCTCGCGGCGCATGAGCAGCTGATCGCTTAAGCGTTCGAAATCGGCCTGCACGGCGCGCAGGGATTGCTCGATGCGGTCGAGGTTGAGGCGGTACTGTTTGTGGCTGCTCAAGGGGATCTTCCCGGGCATCGGTCTCCCCGGGCCGGATGCCGGGGGTTTCTGGGGTGTGCCGCAAGCCGGAGACCTTGTCCACCACCTGAAAAAGGCCGCCCCGACGCATCGGAGCGGCCTTTTGGCGTCAAGTGGAGGCGGCCCTAGGCGGCGGAAGCGCCTTCGCGCTGCTCGGAGCGGCGGGGACGCTGGCTGCCGCCCTCGGACAGGCCGAAGGTGGAGCGGCGATCGTCGTTGCGCGGCCGGTCGGTACGGGGCCGGTCGGTGCGCGGACGCTCGCCCTGGGGCCGGTCGCTGCGCGGGCGGTCGCCCTGGGGCCGGTCGCTGCGCGGGCGGTCGCCCTGGGTG
>JBKICS010000103.1:0-3049 GCA_046567015.1 Acidobacteriota bacterium
CCCCCGGCCGCCGGAGGCACTCCCCGCCCCCGGCCAACCGGCAGGCCAAGGCCAGCGCGGCCGCCAAGCTGCTGGTAGCCGCTTTCCCCGTGCCCACCAACTCGAAGCCGGTGCCGTGGCCGACGGAGGTGCGCACAAAGGGCAGGCCAAGCGTCACGTTGACCGTGTCCTTGAAGTGGAGCAGCTTGAGCGGCGGCAGCCCCTGGTCGTGGTACATGGCCAGGATGGCGGAAAATTCCCCTTGGGCGGCCCGGTAAAAAAGCGTATCCGCCGGCAGCGGCCCCACGGCCGACACGCCCTTGGCCTGCGCCGCCGCCACGGCCGGGCGCACCACGTCCTCATCCTCGCGCCCGAGCAGCCCCCCCTCCCCGGCGTGGGGATTGACGCCGCACACGGCGATGGGCCGGTCCGACACGCCCAGGCGGCGCACGTAGTCCCAGGTGAGCTCCAGGCAGCGGACCACCCGGTCGTAGGTGACAAGCGAGGGCACCTTGGCCAGGGGTGGATGGGTGGTAACCAGACTCACCCGCAGCACCGGGCCGCACAGGTGCATGCACACGCCATTTCGTCCCACGCCCGAGCGCTCGGCCAGAAATTCGGTATGGCCCGGGAAAACGAATCCGGCGGCATTGAGCGCGGCCTTGGACAGCGGTCCGGTCACCAGCCCCCAGTTCGGATGGGCGGCAAGTAGGGTCACGGCATATTCCAGCGTTTCCCCGGCGGCCAGTCCGCCGGCCGGCGTCTCCCGGCCCGGGGTGACGGGCAGCCCGGCCAGGCGCGGCGGCTCCAGCAGATAGACGCCGGGCGCGGCCTCGGCCAGGACTTCGGCGCTCTCCAGCCGTGTCCAGAACGGAGCCAGCCCCAGATGCTCGCCATGCCAGATCAAAGCCAACTCCGGGCCGATGAGGGCCAGGGGACGGTCACACGGCGCGGCCTCGGGACCGCCCAGGAGCCGGCAGGCCAGTTCCGGGCCAAGGCCGTTGGCGTCGCCGAGAGTCAGAAGGATGGGGGTAGGTCTGGCTGAGGCGGCAAAATTGGCGGACGCGGTCATAACACTCCATTTTATCGAGGGGTTGCGCTATCTCGCTCCAGACTACCCAACTCCCCGCCCAGACGCAACGCCTCGAATGCTTTCCCCCTACCCCCCATCAAGGGGGTCCGGGGGGGATAATCCCCTCCGGTGGAGGAGGGTCTGGGAGGAGGCAACGCCTCCTCCCAGCTCTTCGCCTTCGTTCTGCCTACTCGGGCGTGAAGGCGACGGCGGCCAAGGGGGGGAGCGTCAGGGACAGGTAGTGCGGCCAATTGCCGTAGGCCGCGGCCTGGGCCATGACGCCACCGTCGTTGCCGGCATTGGTGCCGCCGAACAGGGTGGAATCGGTATTGACGATTTCGCGCCAGAAGCCGGGAATGCGGCAGCCGACGGCGTAGTTTTCGCGCACGACGGGTGTGAAGTTGAACGCCCACAGGACCGGCGCGCCGTCCGGGGACTTGCGCAGGAAGGTGATGACCGAGGCGGCGTAATCCGCCAGATCCACCCACTCAAAGCCCGTCCAGTCGTTGTCCTTGGCGTGCATGGAAGGGTGCTCCTTGTGCACGCGGTTGAGCGAGCGCAGCAGTTCGGACACGCCCCGGTGGCTGGGAAATTCGGTGAGCGCCCAGTCGAGGGGTTCCCGGGAGTTCCATTCCTTCCACTGGCCGAACTCGCAGCCCATGAAGATGAGCTTCTTGCCGGGGTGCGCCCACATGTAGGCCAGAAACAGGCGCAGGTTGGCCATCTGCTGCCACTGGTCCCCGGGCATCTTGCTGATGAGCGCGCCTTTGCCGTGGGTGACCTCGTCATGGGACAGGGGCAGGATGAAGTTCTCGTGGAAGGCGTAGAGCATGGAAAAGGTGAGCTGGTTCTGGTGGAAGCCCCGGTAGATGGGGTCCTTGCTGAAATAGTCCAGGGTGTCGTTCATCCAGCCCATGTTCCACTTGAAGGTGAACCCAAGGCCGCCGGTATAAACCGGCCGGGAGACGCCGGCCCAGGAAGTGGATTCCTCGGCGATCATGGCCGCGCCGGGAAAATGGTCGTGGACCACCATATTGAGTTCGCGCATGAGTTCAATGGCGGCGATATTTTCCTTACCGCCGTACTGGTTGGGAATCCACTGGCCCTCCTCCCGGGAATAGTCGAGGTAGAGCATGCTGGCCACGGCGTCGATGCGAAGCCCATCCAGGTGAAATTCCTTGAACCAATACAGGGCATTGGCCAGCAGGAAGTTTTTCACCTCGTGGCGGTCGTAGTTGAAGACGTAGGTGCCCCAATCGGGATGCTCGCCCTGGCGCGGGTCTTCGTGCTCGAAAAGCCCGGTGCCGTCGAAGCGCCCCAAGCCCCAGGTGTCCTTGGGGAAGTGGGCCGGCACCCAGTCGAGGATGACGCCTATGCCGTTTTGGTGGCAGACGTCGATCAGGTAGCGCAGGTCCTCGGGGCTGCCGAAGCGGGAGGTGGGGGCGAAATAGTGGCCGGTCTGGTAGCCCCAGGACTCGTCCAGGGGATGTTCGGCCAGGGGCATGAATTCGATGTGGGTGAAACCCAGGTCGCGCACATAGGGGACCAGAGTTTCGGCCAGGTCGCGGTAGGAATAAAACGAGCCGTATTCCTCGGTCTTCCAGCGCCAGGAGCCGGGATGCACCTCGTAGATGGAGATGGCGTCGTCGAGCGGCAGGCCTTTTGCCCGGCGCGCCGCCATCCAGTCGGCGTCGTTCCAGGCGTAGCCGTCGAGGTCCCAGGCCCGGGCGGCGATGCCGGGGCGCATTTCCGTGCACAGGGCAAAGGGGTCGGCCTTTTCCACGACGCCGCCTTTTTTCTGCTCCACGGCGAACTTGTACAGCCAGCCCTTTTCAAAGCCCGGGATGAACCCGGCCCAGATGCCCGAGGCGGCCACGGGATGGAGCTTGTGGCGGCCCGGGGTCCAGTCGTTGAAATCGCCGGTCACCGATACGCCGCGCGCGTTGGGGGCCCAGACCGCGAACCGGTAGCCGTGGCCCTGCGGCCCTTCATGGGGAT
>JBKICS010000104.1:0-13128 GCA_046567015.1 Acidobacteriota bacterium
CGCCTGCGCGGCGAGGAGGCCTTGCTCGAGGCCAAGAGCCAGGCCGAGTCCGCCAACCGGGCCAAGTCGGAATTTTTGGCCAACATGAGCCATGAGATCCGCACGCCCTTAAACGGCATCCTCGGCATGCTCCAGCTCCTGGGGACGACCTCCCTGGACGCGGAGCAGGGCGAATACCTGCAAAACGCGGTCAAGTCCTCGCGACGCCTGACCAGCCTGCTGAGCGACATCCTGGATCTCTCCCGCATCGAAGCCGGCAAGCTGACCGTCGTGGCCAGTCCGTTCGAGCCGGGGAGCCTCAAGCGCTCGGTCCTGGACATTTTCTCCCTGGCCGCCCGGGAAAAGAACCTGGAACTCACATTTGCCATCGACGCCGCCATGCCGGAGTTGGTCCTCGGCGACGAAGCCCGGGTGCGCCAGATTCTTTTCAATCTGGTGGGCAACGCCATCAAATTTACCGAACGCGGCAGCGTCCGAGTGGAGTTCGCGCCCTTGACCTTCGATGCGGCCGCCGGGACGGTGCGCGTGCTCCTGACGGTCAGCGACACCGGCATTGGCATTCCGCCCAATCTGCTCGACAGCATTTTCGAGCCCTTTTCCCAGGGTGAAGCGAACTATACCCGCCGTTTCCAGGGGGCCGGGCTTGGGCTGTCCATCGTGCGCAAGCTGACCGGGTTGCTTGGCGGGGAACTGTCCCTGGAAAGCGAGGTTGGCGAGGGGACGACCGCCTGCGTGTCATTGCCCTTCAAGGTCGTCGCCGGGGCAGCCTCGGCCTTTGCCGCGACCGCCTCGCAGCCCATGGCCGCTCCCGGCGGCGAACGCTCCGCCCCGGCCCGGGATATTCGGTCCCAGACCCAGGCCCTGCTGCGCCAGATCGGCCGCCAGGGCGGCGGGCGTTGCCAGGCGCTTTTGGCCGAGGACGACGAGGTCTGCCTGATCGCCGGCAAGCTCATGCTCGAAAAAGCCGGGTGCGCCGTCACCACGGCGGCCAATGGCCAGGAAGCGCTGCGCCGTTTCGCCGAAGGGGATTTCGACATCGTTTTTCTGGATATCCAGATGCCGGTCATGGACGGCGTGGAAACCACCCGGCGCATCCGGGCGGGCGAGGCCGGCCGACGCAAGCAAACCGTTCCCATCATCGCCATGACCGCCTATGCCATGACCGGCGACCGGGACAGGTTTCTGGGGGCGGGCATGGACGACTACATCGCCAAGCCCATCGACATGGCCGAACTGCGGGCCGTCATCGACCGGGTCATGGCGGGCAACCTCGGCGCGCCCAGGCCGGCCCGCCAAGCGCCGGCTTAGACTCCTATCCCGGACGGCCAGACACGCCACGGGCCAGCCAGACGCGTCAGGGCTCGGTCGACGCCCATGGGGCTCGGCCCTTCTCCGGCCCACGGCGCGGTCCCGGCCGCTCTTGCCCGGGCCTGTCAGGCCGACGGCCCTTCGGTCCCGGCCTTGATGTCTTCGTCGCAAAGGAGCGCAACGTGAGCGACAACCCTCTGGCCTCGGCCGTGCGCAAGGCCCAATGGCGGCTTCTGCCGTTTTTGATCCTGCTCTACGTCGTGGCCTACCTCGACCGCATCAACGTCAGCTTCGCGGCCCTGAGTATGAACCAGGAGCTGGGCCTGTCCCAGACCGCCTATGGCCTGGGGGCCGGCATATTCTTCCTGGGCTATGTCCTGTTCGAGGTGCCAAGCAACCTGATCCTGGCCAAGGTGGGGCCGCGCGTGTGGATCGCGCGCATCATGCTGAGCTGGGGGGCGGCCACCGTGGCCCTGGCCCTGGCCGAGGGGCCGGCCAGCTTCATCGGGCTGCGCTTTGTCCTGGGGGTGGCCGAGGCCGGGTTTTTTCCGGGCATCATCCTCTACCTCACCTACTGGTTTCCCCTGGCCTACCGGGCCCGGGCCGTGGCCCTGTTCATGACCGCCACCCCCCTGGCCGGGCTGATCGGCAGCCCGCTTTCCGGCTGGATACTCACCCTTAACGAAACCCTCGGGCTGTCGGGCTGGCAGTGGCTTTTCATCCTGGAAGGCCTTCCCGCCGTGGCGCTCGGGGCGGCGGTCTGGCTGCGCCTGCCAGGCGACCCGGCCGAGGCCGCCTGGCTTTCCCCCGAGGAGAAGCAGGCCCTGGCCGCCGCCCTGGCGGCCGAGCGCAGCGCCATCGCCAGCCGCCGCCTCTCCGGCCTGCGCCAGGGGCTCGCGAGCCCGGCGGTGTGGCTTGGCGGCTTCGTCTATTTCTGCATGGTGGTGGCCATGTACGGGCTGGTGATGTGGCTGCCGCAGGTCATCGCCGGGGTCGCGGGCGGCGGGGAGGATGCCCCGGTGCGGGTGGCCTTGCTGGTGATGATCGCCTACGCCTTCGCCATGGTGGGCATGGTGTTGATCGGGGCCAGTTCGGACAAGTGCGGCGAGCGGCGCTTCCATATCCTGGGCTCGCTTGGGTTGTGCCTGATCGGCATGCTGATCCTGGCCCTGGGGTCCGGCCTGATCGGTGCCGTGGCCGGAGCGTCCCTGGCGGCCATGGGCATCTGGGGGATGATTGCCCCGTTCTGGAGCCTGACCACGGCGAGCCTCACCGGCCAGGCCGCGGCGGCGGGCATCGCCCTGATCAATTCCCTGGGCAACCTGGGCGGTTTCGCCGGTCCGTACGTGATGGGCTTCGTCAAGGCTCGCACCGGCGATTTCACCGGGGCGTTTTTGTGCATCGCCGGGCTCATGGTCCTGGCCGCGATCCCGGTCGTTTTGGCCAGGGAGCACGCCCCGCTCGATTCGAACTGATGCCCCGGGACAGGCGCGCTTGCCTGGCGTTGCTCAATCAGTCTAGTATGGAACCTTCGTGGATTATATCCGGCCCGGCGCTCTCCGACCGGACCGAACCAAAGGACAGTTCATGCCAGGGCGCGCCTTCCTGCACAAGACACCGCAAGACTTGACCGAGCGCGACGCCGTCTCAGGCGCGCCGCCTGCGCCTTCCGGCCTCGGGCCGGCGCAGGCCGACCCGGCCTCCGACCGGTCGCGCGGCAATGAAGAGGCCATCCGTCGCCGCCTGCGCCTTCTTGCCGACCATGGCCCCACGGCCATGCTGGTGTTTGATGTCGCCAGCCGCATCCTGGAAGTCAATCCCGCCGCCCGGGTCGTGCTGGGGCTTGCCCAGGAACCGGACGGCGACCTGCTGCTGGCCGATCTGGCCAGGCCCGCCCGGCCGGGAGGCGCATTGCTGCCCGTCTCCTGGACGGCCTCGGACGAGGACGCCGCCGCCCCGGCCCGGATGGAGTGGCGGTTGCGCCAGGCCGACGGGGAATGGGTGGCGACCGAGGTGCTGGTGGGCCGGCTGGCCGAAGCCGGCCGGTTCATGGCGCTTTTCGAGGACCAGAGCGACGTGCGCGACATGATCGCTGCCTTGCTGGCCGCCAAGGAGGCCGCCGAAGCCGCCAACCGGGCCCGGTCGGAATTTCTGGCCAACATGAGCCATGAAATGCGCACGCCCTTAAACGGGGTGCTCGGCATGCTCCAACTGCTCCAGGGCACGCCCCTTGACGCGGAGCAGCACGAGTTCGTGGGCACGGCCCTCGAATCCGGCCGGGGACTGCTTGGCGTCATAAACGCCATCCTCGACTATTCCAACTCCGAGGGCGGCGACATCGCCCTGGAGCAGGAGTCCTTTTCCCCCCTGGCCGTCCTTGACGGCGTGGTTTCGGCCTATGCCCGACAGGCCCGGGCCGCCGGGTTGACCCTGTCCCTGGCCGCCTCGCCCGGAGTGGCGGCGATGGCCTGCGGCGACCCGGCCAGGCTGCGCCAGGTGGCTGGAAACCTGGTGTCCAACGCCGTCAAATTCACCCGGGAGGGGTCGGTGACGGTGCGGGCCGACCTGATCGAGGACACGGTCCAGGGTTCGACCCTGCGCCTGGAAGTGGCCGATACCGGCATCGGCATCTCGAAGGAGCACTGCGATCGTATTTTCGAGCCGTTTACCCAGGTGGACGGGTCGCTGACCCGTAAATACCAGGGCACCGGCCTGGGGCTGGCCATCGTCAAGCGGCTGGCGACGCTGATGGGCGGCCAGGTCCGCCTGGAAAGCCAGCTTGGGGTCGGCACCTCCGTGGTGGTGGAGCTGCCCCTGGCCCGGCCCGACACGGCCGCTCCGACTGCCCGGCCCGGGCCGGGCGCGGCCTCCGGGCTGCGGGTGCTGGTGGTGGAGGACGAACCGATATGCGGCAAGACGGCCTTCCATCTGCTGGAACATCTTGGGCATCGCCCGGTCTGCGTCGGCAGCGGCGGCGAGGCGTTGGCCCTGCTTTCCCGGGAAGCGTTCGACGTGGTGCTCATGGACGTGTGCATGGCCGGCATGGACGGCCTGACCACCACCCGGCGTATCCGGGAGCTGCCGGGTCGGACCGGTCGCGTGCCCATCGTGGCCCTGACCGCCCGGGTGCTGGAGAGCGACCGCCTGGCGATCCGGGCCGCCGGCATGAACCATTTTCTGGCCAAACCCGTGGATGTGGGCGAACTGACGCGGGTGCTGGACCTGCTTGCCGGCTGCGCCTGCGGCGGGGACGGGTAGGGTTGCCACGCCCCGATTCTTTCGGGGCGCGACGCCTAGAGCTTGACGAAGGTCAGCTCGTGCTTGTTGTGGCTTAAGTGCACAAGGCGGCTGCCGGGCACGGCCCGGAAGCGGTCCAGCAGCGCGAAATCCGTCTCGCCCTGCAGTTTGACCGTGAGCGCGAAGCGCCGGCACTCGCCGAGGGTAAGCCACCGGGAGAGCCATTCGTAGAGCCGCTCGGGATAGCAGATCACGTCGGAAAAAAGCCAGTCCACGGCCCCGGCATGGCGCGGGTCCAGGCCAAACGCGCTGCCCGGGCACCAGGACACCAGCGGGTTCTTGTCCACGTTTTCGGCCAGCGGCGCCTTGTCGATGCAAAAGACCCGCGCGCCAAGCGACGCCAGCACGAAGGACCAACCTCCCGGACTGCCCCCCATGTCCAGGCACAGTTCGCCCGGGGCGGGATGGACGCCAAGGCGGGTGAAAAGCTCCCACAGCTTGAGATAGGCCCGGCTCGGCGGGCCTATCTTGTCTTCCTCGAAGCGGTAGACGCCGCCCGGCACGGGCTGGCTGGTGCGCGGCGAGGCCAGCAGCAGGTTTTCCTCCCACAAGGTAAACGCCCCCAGCGGCGCGGTCGGCAGCGCCTGGCCGAAGACCAGCGGCTTGGCCGACACCCGGGGCAGCTTCTCGGCCACAAGCGCCGCCCGACGGAAATGGCCGCACGGGACAAGCGACCAGTTGCGCTGGATGGCGGTCAATTTCCGGGCCGCGTCGCCGATGGAGTCCACGGGAATGAAATCCGCCTCGGTCCAGACGTTGGCGGCAAAGGCGCAATCGACCGGCGCGCCCTCGGCCAGGACCAGGGGATCGCGCACGGCGGTGACGGCGGAGCCGAGCTCGCGGGTCAGTTCGGGCAAAAGCCCGGGCGGGGCATGGTAGACGGTACAGGGCATGAGTATGTCGGGTGGTTGCGGGTTGCGGGCGATTGGGGGACCAGGGGGACGTACTCCCTGGCGGCTTTCGGTCGGACCGAGAAAGATAGCGCCCGGCTCTCGTCGTTCCCTGGGGACGGAGTCTCCTGAAAGCGAGTCGGTCGGACAGCAGACGCGGCGTCGCGGGCGCGGATGGGGCCGGGGGCGTCTTGCCGTCGGCGAGGGCCGGTCTGTCCGGCGGCGCGGGGCGGCGGCTCGGCCCGGCGGACAGCCGGCCGGGAGAGGTCTACTCTTTTGGCCGCACGAATTCCACCCCGAGCATGCTCACGTCGTCGCGGGGCGGCGCGGCCTGGCAGAACTCCCAGGCCGACTGGCGCAGCGCGGCCAAGAGCTCGGCCACCGGCCGCGTGGCGTAGCGGGCCAGCACCGCGTCGATGCGGTCCTCGCCGAAATATTCGCCGGCCGCGTTGCGGCTGTCGGCCAGGCCGTCGCTGAGCGACAGGATCTTGTCGCCCGGGGCCAGGGTCAGTTCGCCGGGCGGCGCGGGGTCGAGGCCGGAGAGGCCGATGATGGTGCCGCGACTGGTTAGCGGGGTGACGACGCCGTCGGCCGTGATGTGCTGGGGCGCGGGATGGCCGGCATTGCCGTAGCGGGCGGCTCCGGTGCGCAGGTCGATGGTCATGAAAAAAATCGTGAAAAACTTCTGGAACTTGGAGAAGGGAAATTCGTCGTTGAGCCGCTCCAGCACCACCTCCGGCGGCACCACGTCGATGTGGCCCCCGGAGCGGTCGATGAGCGTCGAGCGCTGGTAGTGCATGAAGTTGTAGACCGAATGGGCCACCAGCGACGAAGCCACGCCGTGCCCGGACACGTCGAGCATGTAGAGGCCCACATGGTTGGGGCCAAGCGGAAAGACATTGAAGATGTCGCCGCCGATGTTGTCGCAGGGCAGAAATTCCCAGGCAAAGCGCAAAGAGTCGGACATGGTGAAGCGCCGGGGGAGCAGGCTTTGCTGGATCTCGGCGGCCGCGTCCAGATCCTTCTGATGGCGGGTGTGCTTTTTGACCAGGTCTTCCTTCTGCTTCTCGAACAGGGTCATGTCCTGGATGTTGAGGATGAGGTCGCCGCTTGGCATGGCGGAAAAATGGATCTGGCAGACGCGGGACTGGCCGTTCTTGTCGGCAAAGGGGTACAGCCGCCGCCAGACATGGCCCGGAGCCGGACGGGAGGCGAAGATGTCGGCCAGGTCGGCCCGGGCGGCCTCGTTGGGGAACACGACGTCCAGCCAGCGGTCGGTGGTGGTGTAGGTGTCGGCCGGCAGGCCGAAGATGCGCTCCATGCCCGGTGAAACGAAGGTGAAGCGGCCGTTTCGGCCGGCCACGGCAATGCCGTCGTGGGAATACTCTAGGATGGCGGCGATGTATTCCTTTTCGGCCTTGAGCTCCCGTTCCCGGGCTTGCCGTTCGTCGATGGCCAGCTTGAGCCGCAGCGCCGAGTCCACCCGGGCCAGCAGCTCGGGGCGGCTCGGCGGTTTCGTGATGTAGTCCATGGCCCCGGCGGCAAAGGCCTCGGCCAGGCTTTCGCCGTCTTCGGACACGGTGACGACGATGACCGGCACGTCTTCCAGGGCCGGGTTGGCCTTGATGCGCCTGGTGGCGTCAAGGCCGCTCATGCCGGGCAGGATGAGGTCCATGAGGACGAGGTCCGGCGGCCGGGCGCCGGCGATCAGCCCGGACAGGAAATCCTCGGCCGACGGGTGGAGCGCGACGTCGCCGCAGCCGGCAAGCAGGGTCGCCAGATAGGCCCGGAAGGTTTCGGAGTCGTCGACGACGGCGATGCGCATGGCGGGCCTCAGGCCGAGGCCGGGCCGGCGGGCTTGCTCGCGGCGGCGAAGTAGTCGCTCAGGCGCAGCATGTCCAGAAGCTTCTTGATGGGAGGCGAGGGATTGACCACGGTCATGGTCTTGCCCCGTTCCTGGCACAGCCGGCGCAGGCCGATGAGAAAGCCCACCCCCGAACTGTCCATGAAGGTCACGCCGTCCAGATCGACCACGACGCCGGCGCCGCAGGAGGCCACGGCCTGACGCTCGATCTCGGCCTTGCCCTCGGCCACGGCGTCCATGATGACTTCACCTGCGAGGCGTACGACCAGCGCCTGATCCGTTTCGGTGCATGTGAACTGCATCGGCAGCTCCCTCGGGGCCGTGCGCGGCCCGCTATGTCTCCAAGACAGGCTACCAGCCTTGCCGGAAAAAACCAACGCCTGGCGGCGGGGATATCCGTGGCGATCCGGCTCGTAGGCGAGAAAATTTCCGGGCGCTCGCCCCCGGGCCTCAGGAAACCGGGGCCGGGACCGCCTCCCGGCCGGCCAGCTCGTGGGCCAGCCGGCCCAGGGTGGCCAGGGCCTGCTCCACGGCCGGGGTCCAGGCGTTGCCGTAGCTTATGCGCAGGAAGTGCTTGAACTGGTCGCAACTGGAAAAGATGTTGCCCGGGGCCACGCCGATGCCCAGGGCCTTGGCCTCGTAGAAAAGGGCGATGGAGTCCACGGCGTCGGGCATCTGCACCCAGACCACCGTGCCGCCGCTGGGATGGGTGACTCGCGTTCCCTCCGGGAAGTGGCGCAGCACGCGCTCCTCGGTCATGCGGGCTTGGCGTTCTAGCACGGCCCGGATCTGGCGCAGATGGCGCTCGAAGCCGCCCTGGGCCAGGTACATGGCCGCCGCGATCTGGGTGGGCGTGGCGCAGCAGACGTTGGTGGTGGCTTTTATCTCGAAGGCCCGGGCGGCGTGGCGGCCGGGCAGCATGTAGCCGAGGCGAAAGCCCGGGGCCAGGGTCTTGGAAAACGACGAACAGTGCAGCACGTTGCCGCTGGCGTCAAAGGAGCGCAGGCAGCGCGGCCGGCGTTCGGTGAAGTGCAGATCGCCGTAGACGTCGTCCTCGATGACCGGGATGCCGCGTTCGGCCAACATAGCCGCCATCTCGGCCTTGGCCTCGTCGGGAATGAGCGAGCCGTCGGGATTGTTGAAGTTGGGGGTCAGGATCACCGCCCGCAGGTCGAAGCGGTCGAGCGCCCCGCGCAGGTCGGCCGGACGTACGCCGCCGTCCGGGGAGGAGGGCAGCTCCACCGCCCGCAGCCCGAAGTTTTCGAGGAGTTGCAGGAAACAGTAATACGTCGGGGCCGGGATGGCCACATTGTCCCCGGGCCGGGTCACCGAGCGCAGGGCCAGGTAGAGCGCCTCCATGGCCCCGCCGGTGATCATCACGTCCTCGGCGCTGGCCTCGATGCCGGACTCGGCCAGCCGCCAGGCGATCTGCCGGCGCAGCTCGATGTTGCCGCACACGCTTTCATACGACGTCACCCGGTCGTCCCCGCTCGCCACCTTGGCCAGCAGCCGCGCCAGCTGCTTGGTGGGCAAAAGCGACTCGTCGGTGCGCGCCACGCCAAGCGGCACGATGTCTCGCCGGGACATGCCGTCGAGCACCTCGCGAATGAGCGCCCCCCGGGCCACCGTGGCCGGGGCCGTGGCGGGCTTTGCCGAGCCCCGGGGGGCCGGCCGCCGGGCCGGGGCCTGGCGTACGAAAAATCCCGATTTGGGCCGGGCCTCCACCACGCCGCGCCGCTCCAGCTCCAGATAGGCCTGGTTGACCGTGGTCACACTCACCCCGAGCCGGTTGCCCAGGGCCCGCAGCGACGGGATGCGCTCCCCGGCGGCCAGCTCCCCGGACTCGATCAGCCCGAGAATGTGTTTTTCCACGGTGACATAGCGAAAAACTCCAGGAGCGGTTTCCGGCAGCGGCTGGGTCATGGCATCTCCTTGGCGGCGGCGGGCGTCTTTAGTGCCTGCCGACGACTGCAAACGTCTGCGGGCGTCTTGTCGGGCCAAATCTGTTATGCACGTTTTTTTTAAAAACTGTATCTGTGATGGTAACAGCAATTGTGGTCCAAGGGAAGCGCGCCCGGGGGCCGTCGCCGCCGGGCAGGCAGGGCAACCCGAAAAATACGAGCGTATTTTTCGGGAAAATCAATCAGTAACACAAGTTGCCTTTGGAATGGGGCTGTTCCCTCTTCGGGGACATGCGACGACACGCAAAGGAGCGGGCCATGTTTGCAGATCGTGTGCGGGAAGACAGGGCGCTGGACGCCGCGCGGACGGGGATCCTCGACGAGTGGCTTTCATGTTGGCGCGACAACCGCTTGTTGCGGGTGGCGGCCGAGGCCGGGGCCAGGCTGTTCACGCCGGGCAAGAGCCTTTATTTCCGGCTGGGGCAGGGGAAGTATCTGTCCTTGACCGGGGTGCGCTATTGCCGGGTGACCTGCGCCAAGGGCGTGGTCTGGGTGACGGCCTCGGGCGACGGACGCGACACGGTGCTGACCCCGGGCCAGAGCCTGACGCTCGGCAGCGCCGGCAAGGTGGTCATCTCCGGGCGCGGCGAGTCCTCGGAAGTCAAGGTGCGCTGGGACTAGGCCGGGATTTGACCGGATCGTCGCGGGGTCGTGTTGCCGCCGGGGGCGCAAGCTGGTAGTTTTCGGACCCTAAGGAGCACGCCATGCAAGACCGCTGTCCCGTCTCCCCGGCCGAGACCGCCATCGACACGCTTGGGCCGGCCAAGATTCCGTCCCCGCTGCCCTATTGCCGGTTCACCGACGATACGGCCCGGGTCAACATGGAGCTTGACGCCAGCGATTTCGGCCCCGGGGCCGGTCCCTGCCGGGCCGAGTTCGAACTGGCCGGTCCGCGCGGGAAGATCTATTTCGACTCGTCCAAGGTCAAGGTGGCCATCGTCACCTGCGGCGGCCTGTGCCCGGGCCTAAACGACGTCATCCGGGCCATCGTCATGGAATGCCGCCACAACTACAACGTGGCCGGCGTGCTCGGCATCCGGTTCGGCCTGCAAGGCTTTATCGAGTCCTACGGCCATGCCCCGGTGGAACTTTCGGCCGAGGCCGTCGCCGACATCCACCAGTTCGGCGGCACGGTGCTCGGTTCGAGCCGGGGACCGCAGCGGGTGGAGGACATCGTCGATTCCCTGGAACGCTTAAACGTCGGCATCCTCTTCGTCATCGGCGGCGACGGCACCATGAAGGCCGCCCGGCGCATCCAGGAGGAAATCGCCCGGCGGCGCTCGAAAATTAGCGTCATCGGCGTGCCCAAGACCATCGACAACGACGTCAACCTGGTCAACAAGTCGTTTGGCTTCGACACCGCCGTGGAAAAGGCCACCGAGGCCATCCGCTGCGCCCATACCGAGGCCATCGGCGCTTTAAACGGCGTGGGCGTGGTCAAGGTCATGGGCCGGGAATCCGGGTTCATCGCCGCCCAGGCCACGTTGGCCCTTAAAGAGGTCAACTACGTCCTGGTGCCGGAATGCTCCTTCGCCCTGACCGGCCCCAGAGGGCTGCTCCCGTCGCTGGAGGCGCGGCTTACGTCGCGCAAGCACGCCGTCATCGTCGTGGCCGAAGGCGCGGGCCAAGGCCTGCTCCCGGACACCGGGGCCCTTGATGCCTCGGGCAATCCGGTGCTCGGCGACATCGCCCAGTTCCTGTGCGGCGAGATCGAGGCCTACTTCCGCGACCGGGACATGCCGCTCACACTCAAATTCATCGACCCCAGCTACATCATCCGCTCCGTGCCGGCCAACGCCAACGACCGGGTCTACTGCGGCTTCCTCGGCCAAAACGCCGTGCACGCCGCCATGGCCGGCAAGACCGGCATGGTGGTGTCGCGGCTGTTTGACCGCTACGTCCACCTGCCGCTCGATCTGGTCACCCTCAAACGCAAGAAACTCAACATCACCTCCGACTACTGGCGCTCAGTGCTCGAATCCACCGGCCAACACGAAGTGACGCCCTTCACCGAAGACCCGACGGTGTTCTGCTCGCTGTAGCGGAGACGGAAGAGGGTAGAGAGAAGAGGGTAGAGGGAAGACGGAAGAGGGAAGATGCCTCCGGCGGCCGGGGGCCTGAGGTTCCCGGACCCCCCGACTGGAAGAAGTTTTTAAGGGGGATCTCGGCGGGGGCCGGCAGGCTGGTCGGTTGGAGAACGGGCAAACCGGCGATGGCGCTTGACGCGAACCCGCGTTGCTCCGGCGGCCGGGGAATTATTCCCCCACAGGTATTTTCAATTCCCCGCGCCTGGACTTGAAGCAAAAATACGTTTCGAAGGGGGGTGTCGGGGGGAAACGCTTTTCAAAAGCGTTTCCCCCTGACATTCGCCTTTCGCTCTTAAAACATCTTCAATGCCTTCAACGTATATTCCAGCAATTCCTCGACCGGTCGTTCGGGCAGGCAGGCGTGGGCCAGGGACAGGTAGAGCGGTTCGCGTTCGGCCAGGGTGGCGACGATTTCTTCCGTAAGGCCCATTTCGGTCAGCTTGGGCCGCTGCTCGGCGTTGAGGTCGGCCATGAGCCGCTGCGCCAGCCGCTCCGGGTGGGCTTGCAGGTAGAACACCAGCCCCTTGGCCAGCCGGGCGCGGTTTTCGGGCAAGAGTACCACGCCGCCGCCGGTGGCCACGACCAGACCTTTTTGGCCGGCGGTTTCGGCGAGGATGTCCGCTTCGGCCTGGCGGAAGGCGTCCCAGCCCTCGCGCTCGACCAGGGCGGCGATGGTTTCCCCGCGCACTTCGACGAACCGGGCGTCGAGGTCGATAAACGGCCGGCCCAGGTGCTCGGCCAGGCGCTTGCCGAGCGTCGTCTTGCCCGAGGCCCGGGGGCCGATGAGATAGATATTGGTGTCGTCGGAAAGGGGCATGGCAGTCTCCGGTGGGGGCGTGCGGCCTGCGGATGCGCGGCCGCCGCGTCCGGGGATAGCCTTGCCGGGCCGTCTTGTCGAGACGGAGGTGTAACCGATTGGGGCAGTGCAGCGCCTGACTCGGGGACGTGCCTGAGGGAGGGGCGTCTCAAGGAGGCGTTTGTCATGGCGATAACGCGCAGCGGGGAATGCGTGCCCGGGGACGGTCCGGCCCAGGCGACGGAGTGTGGTTCGCGCCTCGAGGGCATCGACGACGGCGCATTGGCCCGGGCGGCGGCGGATGGCGACCAGCGGGCCTTTGCCATGCTGGTGGACCGGCACCGGCCGGGCGTGGCCCATCTGGCGGCGCGGTTTTGCCAGGAGCCGGCCGGGGTCGAGGATCTGGCCCAGGAAGTGTTCGTCAAGGCCTATCTCAACCTGGGCGGGCTTCGCGACGGCGCCACCTTCCGCAGTTGGCTGCACCGCATAGCCGCCAACACCTGCATCGACTGGCTGCGTCGGCGCAAGGCCGAGGCCGGCCTGGTCGGCGGGCTGGAGGACTCTTTGCCCGACGAGGCCGAGCTGGCCCGGGGGCAAGCCCGGGAGGCCCGGCGGCGGCTGGAGGCGGCCATGGCCGTGCTTGGTCCCAAGGACCGGCTGCTGGTGGCCCTGCTCGGGCTTGAGGGCAAAAGCGTGGAGGAAGTGTCGCGGATGACGGGCCTGACCCCGGTCAACGTCAAGGTGCGGGCCTTCCGGGCCCGGCGCAAACTCAAGGCCTTTCTGGAGAAGGATCATGGCTAACAAATGGTTGTCGGCGCGGGCGGGAACACTGGCCGCCGTATTCGTTTTGGGGCTCGGGCTGGGCTGGCTCGGGGCCAGCCGGCAGGCCATGCTGGAAAACCGGGACCGGGACATCGCCGGGTTC
>JBKICS010000105.1:0-7755 GCA_046567015.1 Acidobacteriota bacterium
TCCCTAAGCGCCTGCCACAAGGCCCGAAGCGAGGCCAGGCCCACTTTGGGGTTGGGCGAAAGCCAGCGCAGGGCAATGCCGGCGGCCTGGGCCTTGGGGGCGAAATCCCGCCCGTCGGCGAGCATCCAGAATTCCGGGGTGAACCGCGACCGGTCGAGCCGCGCTGCGAGCTCCAGGGCCTGGCGCTGGGTGCCGCCGAATTCCAGGTCCTGGAGCAGGAAGACAACGCGGACAGGTTTCGTCTCGTGCGGCATCAATACCCCATCAGGCCGCAGCAGCGGGTGCACGAGGGCATGAGCCCCTCGGTGTGCAGGCTGGCCCGGAAGCGGCGATAGGACTCGCTGTTCCACAATTCGGTGATGGTCTTGTCGCGCACGTTGCCCACGATATAGTCGTGGTAGTCGCGACAGGGAGACATGTCGCCGTTGGAATCCAGTTCCACCGCCTGATAGATGGAGATGCACTGGTTGTAGCCGAAGGTGGAATCGTGGTTGCTGTAGTATTCGCGCAGATTGTCCACGCCGGAGACGTTGGGGATGATGTTGACCGGCGGGTTCTTCATGCCCTTGGAGCGGCGCTGCACCTCGGCCAACTGCTTGTTGAGCGTCTCGTGGTCCTTGATGGTCCAATCGCCCACCCAGCCCCAATGGAGCTTGGGCTTGAACCCGAACCGCCGCGAGAAGTCCGCGTCGTGGGCCTTGGCGCTTTTCTCGTCGATCCACCAGGACAGATAATAGACGAACAGGTCCACCCGGTCCTTGTAGGCCTCGTAGATGTCCACCAGATGGTTGACGTTGGCGCTCGATATGGTGGTCAGGGCGGCCACCAGCGGCAGATTGGTGTTGTGGGCCTTCTTGGCTTCGGCGATGGCGGAGAGCGATTCCTGGATGACCTTGTAATTGTCGCCGCCGCCGGCCGAGGGCCGGGCCGCGTTGTGGGTCTCGGGCGAATGGCCGTCGATGGAAATCTGCAACAGGAACATGGGCGCGGCCGCGAGCCTGTCCGCCGCGGCCACGAGGCCGGTGGCGTTGGTGGCGATGGAGGTGGGCATCTTAAGCTGGGTGGCCCGGTCGATGATGTCCAGCCAGCCCTTGTACATGGTGGGCTCGCCGCCCCAGAGGTAGACCGAGGGCCGGTGGCCGTGGGCCGCCAGATCGTCCAGCAGCGCGAGATAGCGCTCCGGCGAAATTTCCTGCTTCTTCAAATCCTTGAGATTGCTTCCGTGGAGGAAGCCCTGGTCGCCCCACTGGCCGCAGGTGTGGCAGCGCAGGTTGCACATGTCCGTGATGCGGATGGACAGCTGCCGGATGCTGCGGGCGTTTCCGGTCTCGGCCTGGGGATTGAGGAAGGAAAACAGGAACTTTTCTTTTTCCAGGGCCGCCAACCGGCCGGCGATCCAGGGATGACGAGCCACTTTGACCGATTGCTTGAGAATCGTGCCAAGGGCGACGCTGCTGCGTTTGCTCATGAAGCCTCCAAAATAAAGCCTGACGGCGAAATGTCGCCTTACGCCGAAAAGGCCCATGGTTCAAGCATTGTGACGCCTGCCCCCTGGTAGGCATGGCGTCCGGGCTTGTAAAGAGCGGCGGCTAAAAATTCTTGCGGCCGGCAACTAGCGGGATTACCATGCAATTGCGGTGGAAAAAACCGGGAGACCGTCATGACGCCCCAAGTCAAGATCATTTTGTTGGCCGTGGATTTTTCCGAGGCCGCCAACTTCCTGGCCGCGTACGCCAAACTCTTCGCCAAGGGCCTTGGCGCCAACGTCGTCGTTGTCTACGTGTCGCCCAGCATGAACCGGTATGCCAGCCTGTATGTGCCGACCACCAGCATCCAGGCGCTGGTCGAACAGATTCTCGAAGGGGCCAAGCGCGTCATGGATGAGTTCATGACCGAGAACTTCCCCGGCGAAAATGCCGCCGGGTTGGTGGAGTACGGCTACGCGCCCGAAAAAATTATCGAAGTCGCGGCGGAAGTCGAGGCGGACATGATCATCATGGGCACCCACGGCCGGCGCGGCGTCAACCGCATTCCGTTCGGCTCGGTGGCCGAGAAAGTGGTGAAGACCGCGAAAATTCCCGTGCTGACCATCCGGCCGGTCTGAAGCGCCCCTGCCGCCGCCGACCGCCCCCCCAACCGCTTCCCCGGCTCGGGGGTCCGGGGGGGTGACCCCCCCGGCGGGTCCGGGCAGCGCCCGGTCTTCGTCTTTCTCCTGCCCCCTCCCCTCCCACAAAGGAGCTTACGCCATGCAAACCGCGCCGCTGATCGCCCTGCTGACGGATTTTGGCCTGGCCGATCCGTATGTCGGCCAGATGCAATCGGTGCTGCTCTCGGCCGCGCCGGGGGTGCCGCTTATGGACATAAGCCACGGGGTGGCCATGGGCGACGTGGCCCAGGCCTCGTTTTTCCTGGCCGCGACCCTGCCGTGGCTGCCGCCGGGAGCGGTGGTGGCGGCGGTGGTGGACCCGGGGGTGGGCACGGCGCGACGGGTGGTGATCGTGGAGATCGATTCCCGGCTGGTGGTGGCTCCGGACAACGGCCTGCTCACCCTGCCCCTTGCCTCGGGAGCGGGATTCCTGGCATTTGACGCCACGCCCAAGGTCGCGCCGGCCAGCGCGACCTTTCACGGCCGCGACGTGTTCGCGCCGCTGGCGGCCCGGCTGGCCATGGGCGAGGCGGCTTCGGCCCTGGGCGCGCCCTTGCCGCCGGACGGGCTCGTGCTTCTGCCGGGGCTGGCCGCGACACGCCAGGGCGACGTGGTCACGGCCCGGGTGTTGTCCGTGGACGGGTTCGGCAACGTGATCACAAGTTGCGCTGCGGCCCGTTTCGGCGCACCCAGCCCCCGGCCGCGGCTGCTGGCTCCAGCGGCCCGGGAGCTTGTCCGGGCCAGGACCTACGCCGACCTCGGGCCGGGCGAGACCGGGCTGCTTGTCGGCAGCCAGGGCTATCTGGAACTGGCTCAAAACGGCGGCTCGGCGGCGGCCGCGCTCGGGCTGTCGCAGGGGGATGTCCTGCAACTTCTTTGGCCGGTGGGGGCAGATGGGAATCATTAGGAATTATCTGGCGGCACTAGGCTTTTTGACGCGGCTTGGGCCGGTCGTAAACGACCCGGACATGCCTGGCTGCGTGCCGCTTTTCCCGGTGGTCGGGGCCACCCTCGGGCTGGTCCTGGCCGGGCCGTTGGCGCTGGGGCTTTTCGGCGGCCATCCGCTGGCCGGGGGCTTTGCCTATGCCGTGGGCAACCTGGCCTTGACCCGGGGGCTGCATCTGGACGGCTTTGCCGACGTGGCCGACGCCTGGGGCAGTCTGGCCCGGGGGGAGCGGTTTTTCGCCATCATGAAGGACAGCCGTATCGGGGCCTTTGGCGGCATGGCGCTGGTGGTGGCGCTCGTGGGCCAGACCTGCCTTGGGGCCGAGCTTCTCACGTCCGGGCGGGTGTGGCTGCTCGCGGCCGCGCCGGTGGTCGGCCGTTCGGCGGCGGTGGCGCTCATGCGGGCCTGCCGCGACATCGCCCGGCCGGGGCTGGGCTCGCTGTGCCTGCCCGGGGCCACCTGGGGGAACACGTGTTTCGCCGTGGGCCTGGGGCTTATCTGCCTGCTTGCGGCGGGCGGGGCGCGGGCAATGATTCTGGGGACGCTTTTCTGCGGCCTGGGGCTCTGGCGGCTGGCCCGTCTGGCCCGGCAAAACGGCGGGGTCAACGGCGATTTCCTGGGCGCGGCCATCGTCGGCTGCGAACTGGCCGTCCTGGCCGGCGGCCTGGCCTGACGACTGGCCCGGGTTTTGCTGTTGGAAAGCGCGACCGACAAAAAACCGGCAGGGGACCCATGGCCAAGCCTTTTCGTTTCAATCTCGAGCGCGTCCTGGACGTCCGCAGCCAACTGGAAGAGCGGGCCCGGATGGAGCTCGGCAAGGCCATGGCCGTCTGCGCCGCCACCGAGCGCGAGATCCACCGGCTGGTCAACGAGAAAAACGCCCGCGAAGCCTCCATGTCCCAGAAGGCCGTTATGACGCCCCAGGAGCTGTGGCTCTGGCAGGCCTACCGCACCCGGCTGACCGACGACATCCGAAACGCCCACGTCCGGCTGGCCGAACAGGAAGCGGTTCGGGAGCGCTGTCGCGAAACGCTGGTGGAACGTTCCAAGGACAAGAAATTGCTTGACAAACTAAAATCAAATAAGGCCAAACGCCATGCCTATGAAGAGCGCCTCGCCGAGCAAAACGAAAACGACGACATGGCCTCCATCCGCTACCAGCCGCCGACTGTCTAGCCTCGGCGACCGGACCCTGGCGGCGCTGGAGCGCGTTTCCGGCCGCATCGCCCCCCGGGCCACCAAGGTGCTCGGCGTGTTTGTCATGCTGGCGGCGGTCAAGCTCGGCATCCTCGTGTTTATGGGCCTGGATCTGCTGCTGCCCGATCCGCCGACCGAGCTGGCCCAGGGCTCCGGCCAAGCCGCGCCGCGCCTGCCCGGGCCGTTTGCCGGCCCGGTTCCAGTCCTGGCCCAGCAGGCCCCGGCCCCCATGCCGCCGGCCACCATGCCGCCAAGCGCCACGCCCCCGGCCAACACCAGCGGCGCGCCCGACTCCAACGCCCTGCTCAAGCGCCAGGACGAGCTGGATCAGCGCGAACAGGCGCTTAACACCCTTGAAGGGGAGCTCAATTCCCGCATTGCCAAGCTCAAGGAGATGGAAACGAGCATCAAGGGCATGCTGGAAGAGGCCAGGGGCGTTAAGGACCAGAAGCTTAAGCACCTGATCGACGTCTATTCCAACATGAACGCCAAGCAGGCGGCCAAGGTTCTCGAAACCCTGGACAACGGCATCGCGGTCAAAATTCTGGCAGGCATGCGGGGTCGCCAGGCCGGCGAAGTGCTCAACAACATGGAAGCCAAGAAGGCCGCCGGCCTGACGGAAATGCTCACCAAGCTGCAGCTGCCGCCCCAGGACGGCGGCCCGGACAACATGTAGACATGCCCAGACTGCGTTTGACCGTGGCCTACGATGGCACGGAGTTCGCCGGTTGGCAGTTGCAGCCTGCGGGCTTTGGCCGCACGGTCCAGGGGTGCCTGGAAGAGGTTTTGGGCCGGATGTGCGACCGCCCCGTGCGGGTGCTGGGAGCCGGCCGCACCGATTCCGGGGTCCATGCCCTGGGGCAGGTGGCGCACTGCGACGTGCCGGAATCGCGGGCCGGCCTGTCCTGGCAAAAGTCGCTCAACTCCCTCTTGCCAAAAGACATATCGATTCTCGACGCCGTCGAGACCGACCCGGAATTTCACTCCCGCTTCGACGCCGTGGGCAAGGAGTACCGCTACACCCTGTGGACCAGCCGGCACTTCGTCCTGCCCTGGCGACGGCCCTACGTCTGGGACGTGGGGCGATCCTGGCCGCTGGATGTCGCGGCCATGGACGCCTGCGCCGCTTTGTTCGCCGGCTGCCACGATTTTGCCGCCTTCCAGAATGTCGGCACCGTGGTCCAGTCCTCGGTGCGCCAGGTCCACGGCGTCGTGCGCCTGCCGGACGGCCCCGAGCACGAGCAGGTCTGGCAGTTTCGGGCCGAGGGCTTTCTCAAGCAGATGGTGCGAAACCTCATGGGCGCGCTGGTGGCCGTGGGGCGCGGTAAAGTTTCCCCCGAGGCTATCCGATCAGTTCTGACGAAAGGGCAGAGAAGCCTCGCGCCGGGGACCGCTCCGGCCTGCGGGCTGTGCCTGTACGCGGTGGAGTACGCGTCGGATGGCCGGAGGCATAAGCGACATCTATTTCACCAGCCTGAGGCTGGCCAAGGGTGAGTCCGTTGCCGAGGCGTCTTCGGCCACGTCCGTGCCCGCCCTGCCCGGGGCCTCGTCCCAGCTGCCGCGCGACGCCTGGACCAGCACGGAAAACGCCGGCAACGCCCTTGTCGCCGGCCTGACGCTGCGCCTGTCGCGCTTCGAGCGGGCCTTGTCGCGCATTGACTGGCCGACCTTGGAAACGCCCTGGCAAAACTCCCGCCTGATCGTGCGCGACCTGGGCCTGACCGGCAGCCTGCGGGCCGAGGCCGCGCCGACCGGCACGGCGGTCAATCCGCTCAAATACCTCTCCAGGGCCCGCACCGCCATCGCCGCCTCGGACATCGACGCGGGCGAATACCGGTTCACCCTGACCCAGGGCGGACAGCAGGAAACCTTCTCGGTCGAGGTGGCGGCCAATGACACCTGGGGCGCGGTGCTCGACAAGGTGGCCGAGGCCATTAACGATTCGACCCATCTGAGCATTCGCGCCGACACCGCCAGGCAGCAAACGCCCTTTGCCCTGGACGGCGCCCTGCCCGGGACGGGCTTGGCCCTGATCCTGTCCGTCAATCCGCAGCGCCAGGCTCAGGACGTCGCCTGGGCCGATACTTCCGGCCGGCTGCTGCGCGAGCTTGGCCTGCGCGAGGCCGCCGCGCCCACCGGTCCGGCCGCAACCGGCACCCTGCTCCTCAGCTCGCCCCAGCAGGCCCAGCCGACCTTTTATCACACCACCGGCTTCGACCCCGGGGCGGCCACGAGTCTCGCCACGGGCCTGCACACCTTCTCCTTTGCCACGGGAAGCGGCCCCCAACCGACCACCTACGTCTCGGCCGCCCACGACCCCGACGCGGCCACGAGCCTCGCCCCGGGAACCTACGGCTTTCACCTGTCGCTCGGCGACCAGGCCCGCGACCTGTCCGTCACCGTCAAGGCCGGCTGGACCTGGGGCGACGTGCAAAACGCCGTGGCCGGGCAGATAAACGCCGTGCCCACGTCGGTCTGGACGGCCGGCAAGACCGGCGTGGAGCTCGTTTCCGGTCCAAGCTACGCCATCCCCGGGGTCACGGCCGCAAGCCAAACCGTTACCGTGCCGGCAAGCAGCGACCCCACGGCCACGACCAGCCAGCGCCGGCTCACCGTGGCGACCGCCGCCGGCTATGAAGGCCAGGCCTTGGCCCTGACCGACGGCGCGGGCGGCATCCTTGCCGCCCTGGGCCTGACCACGCCCCTTCGCGGCACGGTGGTTTCCCTGCCCGTGCGCCAGGGCGACACGGCCGGCGATGTCCTGGGCGCGGTGTCCCGTACCGTGGCCATGGCCACCGGCCGGGTCGCGGCCCAAGACCTCGCCGAGATCCTTCCCTCCGACGTACTCCCCGGACAATCCCTCAGCCTGGCTGGCAAGGCCGCCGCGTTGACTCTGCAAAACCGCCGCCTGGGCGAGGAACTGACCCTTTTCGACGGCGCGACCCACGTCCTGTCCGACCTGGGCCTTGCCGCCA
Organism: Acidobacteriota bacterium; assembly: GCA_046567015.1. GTDB lineage: Bacteria > Desulfobacterota > Desulfovibrionia > Desulfovibrionales > Desulfovibrionaceae > Solidesulfovibrio. Next base: position 7,265 of record JBKICS010000105.1, read on the forward strand.
AGCTGCCGGGCCAGGACGGCGAACTGGTCGTAAACGGCGCATCCCGGCGTTCGGAAAACAGCAGCTACGCCCTGGACTCCGGCCGCCTGCGCCTGGAAACCCGGGCCGACATCGGGGAGACCTTGCCCTTGGCCGTCACTGCGGCCATGGACAGCCTGGAACAGCGCCTGGGCGACGTCGTTAGCGGCTACAACGACGTGCGCAAATACCTCTTGCAAAACAGCGGCTTTTTCACCCCCTCCCTGACCGACCGCCTCGGCCAGCCCGTCACGGACAACTGGGACGGCCTGGCCAGCCTCGGCTTCGCCAGAACCCGGCGCGACGCCCAGCTCTGGGTGCGAAGCGACGCCCTGTGGCACGGCCTCACGACCGATGCCGCACGCGCCGAACAGACCCTGGCCCTGGCTCCGTCCGGCCTCGTCCCGGCCTGGAAAACCGCCGTGGGGGACATCAAGCAGACCGGCGTCGTAAGCTTCCTGACCCCGGAAACC
>JBKICS010000106.1:0-3218 GCA_046567015.1 Acidobacteriota bacterium
CCACCATGGAGACGGTGGATTTGGCCACGTCCAGCTCCTTGGCCAGCGCGACCAGGCCAAGCGCCGCCACCCGGTCGCGCAGGATGTCCAGCCAGTCCATCAGGCGTCCCTCCGGGCAGAGCGTTCCTTGGTTTCTGGCCGACGCGGCCCAACATCTTTGATCAGCGTCCAGACCTTTTCCCGGCCGTCCTGGCCGGCTTGGCGCACGTAGCCCGCGTCCAACAAGAGGCCGAGGTATTCGCGGCAGACGCGCTCGCCGCATCCGGTCAATCGGATCAGGTTCGACAGGGTGGTGCGCCGCACATTGCGCAATGTCCCCCACAGCTTGTCGCGACAGGTCACATGCGAGCGTACCTGGTGTACACGGTGCAGGCGGAGGTCGCGGCACACCTCGTAGACCGGGTTGCGTCGCTTGGGGCCATGCTCGCCCTGTTCGGGCCACTGGCGGATGTCCTCGACCAGAATCAGCCATCCCTCGCGCGCCAGTCGGTCCAGCACGCGCAGCACTGGGCGGCGGGGGCAGTCCGAGGTAGACACCACATCCGCGAGGGTTATGCGGCAGGGTCTGAAACGTCCGTTTTCAACGCTCCGCGCAGCCAGCACCCCCCGCACAACGGCCAAGATCGTTTTGGCAGCGGCCATGATCAGGCCGCCTTGGCCTTGAGGTGTTCGGCCGTGACCACTACCGCTTTTCTGGCCCGGGCCACGGTCTCGCAGGCCTGCGCCCAGCGGTAGAGACTGGCCGTGGTAGTCGTCTTGGCCGAGGCAGCGATGGCGGCCACGGCCGAGTCGTCCACCGGCACCTCGCAGATCTGGTCCAGCACCAGCCGCACGTCGTTGGCGGTCAGGCCGTGATACGGCACCACCTGCGAGATGCGCCGCCACAGCGCGGGGAAGCGTTTGAGCTTCTCGGGAGCCCAGGGCATGCCGACCAGTACGATAGGTGTTCCGGCCATGTCGCCGATGTCGCGGATGGTCTCGACCAGGGTCCGCTTGTCGGCCACGTAGTCGATCTCGTCGAAAATGAGCGTCCGCTCGGTACCCATGAGTTCCCCAACGATCTGGTGGAACAGGTCCGAGGTGCGCTTTTCCGGCACGAGCCCCAGCTCCACCACGATTTCGTCCAGCAGCCAGCGCACGCCCATGGCCTTCTTGATGCGGATAAAGGCCGACTGGGGCGAATGGAGGTTCTTCCACCACAGGTTGGTTTCGGTCTTGCCCAGGCCCACCTCCCCGTGGACCAGCAAGAACTTGTCGATGCCCGGGGGGCTGGCCAGCATCCGGTTCATGGCGACCAGATACCGACGGACGTTTTCCGTCTCCGCGAATTGCTTTTTCACCGCATATCTCCCTGTTTTGCGCGGGATTGCTGGTAGGCCAGCTCCGCGCCGAGTTCCTCGGTCGAGAAAAAGTCCAGATTGGTGGGGTCGATAAGCGGCCCGGGACCGACAGGGGCCGGCGCGTCGGGCTCGGAAAAGTCGGGAATGGCCGGGGCATCGGGCGTGTGCTGCGCCTCGATGGCTTCCAGCGTCTCGGCCAGCCTGGGGCTGCCGGTGGCGGCCAGCTCGGCCACGGGCAGGATGTCGCGCGCCTCGGCGATGCAGCCGGCCTTGGCCAGCTTGCGCACGACGTTTTTGGTGCCGGCCTTGAGGCGCTTATGTTCGCCGATGGCGGCCTTGAAGTCGGCATAGCCCTCGGCGTCCTTGCCGCCGACCAGCTTGAACATGGGATGGACCAGCCCCTGGCGTTTGGCCATGCATAGGGGGGCACCATCCTTGCGGTACACCCAGATCTGGCGCAGATCGTGCCAATCGAAGCGGACGAACACTTTGTCACGCAGGCCGTAGAGGGCCTCGTCGAAATACTCGCCGCCAAACAGCTTGATGCCGTTGTTGTGGATGGTGGCCACTTCCTCATGCATCATGAGGCAACGGATGGCGGCATGATCCAGACCCGGGCCGCGACCAGCCGCAAAGACCTCGCCGGGGCATTTGCCGCCAAGGCCCGAATGGGGCTTCACGCGGTAAAAGGTGTTCAACCAGGATTCAAAAAGCCCGGACGCCTCTTCCATCGTAAGCAGAGCCTCCGGCTCGATCTCCTGCATGAACTTTTCGTTGCGCCGCATGCGCGCCGGCTTGGCGGCGATGGAGCCACCACAGTAGCTGGACACGGCTTTCTCGAAAGAAAGGCCCATGGTCTTGAAAAAGGATTCGATGGGCTTGGACCGGGCGCTGTAGGCCTTGGGGAAGTGGCACATGATGCCGAGACGGCCGTACAGACCGGCCATGCCGGAGGTGGTCAGATCGATGTCCGTCTTGACGAACACCTTGTTCTTAAACGCCTTGCCATTGTCCGGCATGACCATCTGCGGCAATTTCCCCAGCCGCAGGATCGAGCGGTACAGGGCCAAATGCACGGCGCAGAGGTCTTCTTCGAGCATGATGGAGAAACCGGCGATGTCGCGGCTGGCCCAGTCCTCCAGGGCCACCAGCGTGGCCCGGCAGGGACGGCCGTGAATCGGGTGCTTGACCCGGAAATTCAGACGGTGGCCGTCGGCAATGAGCACGTCCCCGACATTGAGGAGCCCGGCGTCGCGGCGCAAAAACGGCGCGATCTTGTCGGTGAGCGCCTTTTCGCCTTCACGGGCCAGCGTCCAGACGTCGGCGTGTTGGCGCTTGAAGGCTTCGACCCGGTTGCGAAGCGTCGAAGGGGATGACGGCGAGGCGATGCCCTGGCGTTCCAGTTCCATCTTCATGAGGGTGATGGCCGTGCCCGGCTTGAACTGGCTCTGGGAGAGCAGCAGCGCCAGCAGCCGTTCTTCCTCGGCCGGCGTGACCTTGCTGACGCCCTGGCGATGTAGGCCGTAACGTGGCGCGATGGCCGCACAGTCGTAATTCGAGCGCCGCAGCTCCACGGCCCAGCGCTCCAGCGTCTTCCAGGACGTTTCGCCGAGCTGGGCGCGGATGGCCGGGCAGATCTGGCCGGCGTTGTATCCGAGCACAAAGGCTTCCCGGCATTGGGCCATGGATTTGCCGTGTCTGCGGCCCCAAGCCTTGGCTTCCAGGTAGGCTTTCACCAGATCCGCCTTAAGCGCCGCTTTCGACAGCGCCGCCGGCGGCAAGGCCGGCTCCGGCGGCGCTGTCGAAAGGGGTGCGGGCGAGGCGACGGCGGATGTGGTGGCAGGTGTGGCCTTGCCGCCCTGGATGATGCCCAGGGCG
>JBKICS010000107.1:0-5056 GCA_046567015.1 Acidobacteriota bacterium
TGCTGCGGCGCGACCGTGACCGTCAGCCGGCTCTGGGATTCGCTGTAGAGCAGCTCCAGGTCGGAAAGCCGGGCGGCCCCGGGCGCGGCGTCGCAGTCAAGATCCGCTCCGAGCCGGCCGCCGATGGCCATTTCGGCCAGGGCAACGGCCAGGCCGCCGTCGGAACAGTCGTGGCAGGCGCCAACCAGGCCGGCCTGGATGGCGGCAAAAAGCGCCTTGTAGCGGCGTCTGGCCGAGACGGCCTCGACCTGCGGCACGTCGGGGGAGGTAAAGCCCAGTTCGTCGGCCAGCTCGGACGCGCCAAGCTCGGCAGCGGTGGCCCCGAGCACGTAGACCAGATCGCCGGGCTGCTTGAAGTCCGAGGTGACCACCTTGGCCACGTCGGGCACGAAGCCCATGACCGAAAACAGGACCGTGGGCGGTATCGAGATCTTGGCCCCGCCGCCGGAGTAGTCGTTTTTCATGGAGTCCTTGCCCGACACGCAGGGCACCATAAACGCCCGGCAGAAATGGGCCAGGGCCTTGTTGGCCCGAACCAGCTGGGCCAGCTTGTAGCGGCCGTCCGGGGTCTTGGCCGACTCCACCGGGTCGCACCAGCAGAAGTTGTCCACGCCCGCCAAACGGTCGGGATCGGCGCCCACGGCCACGGCCCCGCGCACGGCCTCGTCGATGGCCGCGGCCATCATCCAGTAGGCGTCGATGTCGGAATAGCGCGGGCAGATGCCGTGGGTGAGCGCCACGCCCTCGGGGCGCGCGAGCACCGGGCGCAGCACGCCGCCGTCGGACGGGCCGTCGCGGCGCGCGCCGCACAAGGGCTTGACCGCCGAGCCACCCTTGACCTCGTGGTCGTACTGGCGGACCACGTATTCCTTGCTGCAGATGTTGAGGCGTCCGAGCATCCTTTTAAGGAGCGCGCCGTGGCCGCCGGCCGGCAGGACCGGCTCGGTGCGGGCGATGACCGGGCGCTTCCATTCGGCTTGAAGCGTCATGCGCGGCGTGCCGTCGTGGAGGAAGTCCATGTCGAGATAGGCCACGGTGCGCTGGCCGTAATAGGCGCGGAAGTAGCCGGAGTTGGTGTAATTGCCGAGCTCGGTGGCCTCGACGCCCATCTCCTTGGCCAGGGCCATGAACTGGACGAATTTGTCCGGCGGCACGGCCAGGGTCATGCGCTCCTGGGCCTCGGAGGTGAGGATCTCCCAGGGGACCAGGCCGTCGTACTTGAGCGGCACCCGGTCGAGGTAGAGCTCGCAGCCGCCGGCGTCGCGGGCCATCTCCCCAACGGAGCTGGACAGGCCGCCGGCCCCGTTGTCGGTGATGGCGCTATACAGGCCCAGGTCCCGGGCGCGCATGAGGCAGTCGTACATGCGGCGCTGGGTGATGGGATCGCCGATCTGCACGGCCGTGGCCGGGGAGCCTTCGTGGAGTTCTTCCGAGGAAAAGGTCGCGCCGTGGATGCCGTCCTTGCCGACCCGGCCGCCGACCATGACGATGTAGTCGCCGGGCAGGGCCTTTTTGTAGTGGGACGGCTTGCCGTTGATCACGGCCGGCAGCATGCCGACGGTGCCGCAAAAGACCAGTGGCTTGCCGAGGTAGCGTTCGTCGAAGACGATGGAGCCGTTGACCGTCGGCACGCCGGACTTGTTGCCGCCGTGCTCGACGCCCTCGCGCACGCCTTCCAGCACCCGGCGGGGGTGGAGCAGGCGCGGGGGGAGCTGGCCCTCGAAAAAGGGCGAGGCAAAGCAGAACACGTCGGTATTACACAGCAAATTTGCGCCGATGCCCGTGCCCATGGGGTCGCGGTTCACACCCACGATGCCGGTCAGCGCGCCGCCGTAGGGGTCGAGCGCCGAGGGGCTGTTGTGGGTCTCGACCTTGATGCACAGGTTGAGGTCTTCGGTGAAGCGCACCACGCCGGCATTGTCGGAAAAGACCGACAGGCAGAAATCGTTTTCGCCCAGAGCAGCCCGGATGTCGGCCGTGGAGCGCTGGATGTAGGACTTGTACAGGCTGACGATGTCTTCCTCGGTGCCGGCTTCCAGGTCGCGGTAGGTGATGGCCGCGCTAAAAATCTTGTGCTTGCAGTGCTCGGACCAGGTCTGGGCCATGCACTCCAGTTCCACGTCGGTGGGGTTGTGAATGAGCCCCCAGGAGACGCGGCGCAGCTTGAAGCCGGGCAGGCCGAAATAGGCCCGGATGGCCCACCATTCGTCCAGGGACAGGGCCAGCGTGCGCTCGTTGCTTAAGGCCTGCATCTGCTCTTCGGTCATGTTAAACAGGTCAGGCACCGTGACGGTGGAGTCGGCCTGGCCCGTGACCTTGGCCGTCCGGGCCGCGAAACCGGGCTTAGCCGCCCATTCGTCGCGGGATTTGACCTCGTGGCGCTGGAGCAGGTCGTTGGCGAGCAGGTCGAGCGCCACATGCTCGGCCGCGGCCCGGTCGGGCAGGCCGTTTATGTGGTACTGGACGGCGGTGTAGACGGCCAGATCCTTCTTGCGGGCCTCGTCGAAGGAAAGGGCCAGGGCGATGGCTTCCTTGGCGGTGCGGGCCTCGTTGTCGGTGACGCCGGGACGAAAGCTCACCTCGATGACCCAGTCGGCCGGCCCGTCCGTGCCGGGCAGGGCCGGGGTCAGGGGCGCGGCGGAAGCGGTCTGGACCACGACGTCGTGGAGCACGCCGGCTGCGATGACGGCGTCGATTTCGGCGGCGTCAAGGCCGGCGACGGTGAAAATCCTGATGATGGCGACAGCGGTCACCGGCAGATGCAATTCATTTTGGATCTTGCCGGCCACGCGCTGGCCGACCACGTCCCGGACGCTTGGGCGCAAGCCCACGGCGACGCGACTGAGCATGGCGTTCCTTCCGTTTTGAGGTCAGAGGTGTGCGGGCACGCCGCCGGCGGGATCGTGCTATTTGTCCCGGGCGAGCATGGGGGCCAGGACGTCGCCGATCAGCTCGGCTTCGGGCGAGGGCGGAAACAGGGCCAGGGCGGCTTGCCCCTTGGCCAGATACTCGGCGGCTCTCTCCCGGGTTTTCTCGGCGTGTCCGCCGGCGACGATGTTGTCGCGCAAATATTCGATGTCCTCGGCCGAGAGCTGGTCCTGGCGGAAATCCTCGGCCAGGCGACGGCGCTCCTCGAAGGGCAGCTGCGCCAGATACAGGATCAGCGGCAGGGTGACCTTGCCTTCCTTGAGGTCGCCGCCGGTGGGCTTGCCGGAAACGGTGGCCGGGGAGGTGTAGTCCAGGGCGTCGTCCACGAGCTGGAAGGCCACGCCGATGAAATGGCCAAGATCCCGGGCCGCCCGACACAGGGTCTCGTCGGCCCCGGCCAGCACCGCGCCGCAGTGGCAGGCGGCCTGGATGAGGTAGGCGGTCTTGCCGGCGATGATGGAAAAATAGGTGTCCAGCGGCAGATCGACGTCGCGCAGATGGGCGATTTCCAGGATCTCGCCGGTAGCGGTCTGCAGCAGCGCCTCGGACAGGATGCGGGTCAGTTCCGGATTGTCGTATTCGGCCACCAGCCGGTTGGCCAGGGCGAGCAGGACGTCGCCGGCCAGGATGGTGTGGGTCGCGCCGTAGAGCATGTGGGCGGATTGGCGGCCCCGGCGCAATTTCGCGCCGTCGACGATATCGTCGTGCAACAGCGTGGCCGAATGCAGAAATTCCAGGGAACAGGCCAGGGGCAGGATGTCGTCCCCGGCGTAGCCCAAGGCCCTGGCCACCAAGATGGTGAGCAGCGGACGCAGGCGTTTGCCTCCGGCCAGCAGCACATGGCGCACCACCGGCTGCACCAGCGGACTCAGCGTGTCGGCCGCGCCCTCCAGGTACCGGTTAATGGCCGGGACTTCCCGAGTTATAATGTCCGCGATATCGCTCATCCGCCGGGGTTTAACAGCATTGGTCCGGGGCTGGCAAGGGGGGATCGGCCGGGAAATGGCGGCCCGAGGCCAAGGCGGCCAGCGCGGCCAGGGCCAGGCGGCCGGTCGGGCCCATATCCTGGCTCAAATCGCCGACATAGGCCTTGATGTGGGCGGCTATGACGGCTTCGTCGTGTTCCCGGGCGAAAAGCCGCACCAGCGGGGCCACCAGCGCGGGATTTTCCCGGGCCAGGGCCAGGCTTTGGCCCAAGAGCCCCCCCAGGGCGGCGATCCGGTCCCGGCCCAGGTTTTTCTTGGCCACGATGACGCCAAGAGGCACCGGGACGTCCGGCATGCGCTCCTGCCACCAGGCCCCCAGGTCCAAGACCAGCCGCAGGCCGTGGGCGGCGGCGGCCAGGGCGGTCTCGTGGATGAGCAGGCCCGCCTCGGCCCGGCCCGAACGCACGGCCGCGACGATGGCGTCGTAGCGCACCGGCACAAATGGGGCATGGGGCGGCGGCAGGTCCGGCCGATCCTCGGCCAGGGCGGCGCGCAAAAGTGTGGCCGCCGTGGTGCGAAGCCCGGGCACGGCAACCGTCCGGGGCCGGCCGGAAAAGCCCTCGGCCACCACGAGCTTGGGACCGGCGCCGAAGCCGAAGGCCGCGCCCGAGGGCAACACCTCGTACGTCTCGGCCAGGGGCGCGGCCATGGCGGCGGAAATCTTGACCACGTCGTAGAGCCCGGCCAAAGCGGCCTCGTTTAGGGTCTCGACGTCCTCGAAGGCGAATTCGGCCCGCGTCTCCGGCAGGCCCACCCGGCCGAGGATGTAGGCCCCGAAGATGACCACATCGTTGGGACAAGGGGAAATGGCGACGGTGATGGCGTCCATGTGTCGGTCTCGCTTAGGAAAAAAGTCGGGCGGCGGCGCGGCCGAGGGCGGCCAGGGCCCCGGGCAGATCCCAGTCGGCCGGCGGGCGCGAGCCCACCCGGTTGGACACGGCGCGCAGCTCCAGCCCAGGCAGGCCCGCGGCGGCCCCGGCCAGGGCCACGGCGAAGCCTTCCATGGATTCGGCCAGGGCGCGGTACTGTCCGGCCAGGGCGGCGGCCCGCTCGGGCGTGGCGCTGACCCCGGCCACGGTGAGGCAGGGACCGGCCACGACGCCCTCGGGCAGGGTCAGGCCCAGTTCCCGGGCGGCGACGGC
>JBKICS010000108.1:0-4652 GCA_046567015.1 Acidobacteriota bacterium
TCCACGGCGAAATTGTTGATCAGCGTCTGCCAGGCCTGGATGCCGGCCGTGGAGGCGATGGTGGAGACGAGCAGGAACAGGAGAATGTCGCGGCGGCCCGAGGCGCAAAGCGCGGCATGGGTCAGCGCATGTTCCGGACGGGCCGGATCGAGGTGTGCTTTCACGGGATGATGGTCGGCTTGTGCTTGGCGAGCCAGAGTTGCAGGACGAGCAGCGTCCAGAGTTTCTTGCGGTGATCGGCCGCGCCGGTGGTGTGCTCGGTGACCAGGCGGGCCACTTCCTTGGGATTAAAAAGGGCCTGTTCCTTGAGGTGGCGCTCACCGAGCAGGGCGTCCACCTGGGGCCGCAGCTGCTTGCGCAGCCAGTCGGCGGTGGGGATGAGAAACCCGCGCTTGCCGCGCCCGAGGATGCCCTTGGGGAGCAGGTCGGCCACGGCCTTCTTGAGCAGGTATTTGCGCTTGGCCCCGCGCAGCTTGTAGCGCGAGGGCAGGCGGCAGACGAACTCGGCCAGATCGCGGTCCAAAAACGGCGCGCGGGCTTCCAGGGAGTGCATCATGGAGCAGCGGTCCACTTTCACCAGGATGTAGTCGAGCATGTACTGGCGGGCGAACACGTAGCCCACCCGGGCCAGCGCGTCGCCTGCGGCGTAGTGCTCGAACAGCTCCCGGGTGGGGGCGAAAAGTCCCTGCGGGCTGAGGAGATTCGGGTCGGGCCTGCGCCAGAGGTCGGCCTGGGCGTCGGCGGTAAAGGCGGACAGCCAGGTCTGGACGCGCAGCCACTGGGGGGCGCTCGCCCCGGCCAGAAAGGTGTCGGCCACGAACCGGGGATTTACGTAGCCGGCCGAGTGGGGCAGCATTTTGGCCAGGGGCTCGATCAAGCGGCGGCGCACGAACGGCGGCAGCTTGTCGTAGCCGGCGGCCAGGCGGAAGGCCGGGAAATATTCGTAGCCGTAAAAAAGCTCGTCCGGGCCGTCGCCGCCAAGGGCCACGGTGACGTTTTCGCGCGTCACCTGGGAGAGCAGGTAGGTGGGCACGATGGACGGATCGGCCATGGGCTCGTCGAAACGGGCCACGATCTCGGGCAGCAGCGAACCGCAGGCGTCGGCCGAGAGGATGCGCTCGTGGTGGTCGGTGGCAAAGCGCGAGGCGACGAGGCGGGCGTAGCGCGACTCGTCGTAGGAGGCCTCGGTGAAGCCGATGCTGAATGTCTTGATGCGGCTGACCATGCCGGCGGTGAGCGCCGCCACGGTGGAGGAGTCGATGCCGCCGGAGAGGAAAACGCCCAGCGGCACGTCGGCAACGAGGCGGCGCTTGACCGACTGGGCCAAAAGCAGGCGCAGCTTCTCGCACAACTCGGCTTCCGACTCCTTGGGCTCGGGGCCGGGAAGCGGCATCTCCCAGTACGGCGCGGTGGTGAGCTGGCCGTCCTTCCAGAGCAGGTAGTGCCCCGGGCGCAGCTTGAAGACGTCCTTGTAGATCGTCTCCGGGGTGGGCACGTACTCGTAGGCCACGAAGCGCATGAGCGCGGCCACCGGCGTTTCCAGGCGCAAAAAAGGCAGTTTGGCCAGGGCCGTCAGTTCCGAGGCAAAGGCCAGGACGCCGTCCTGGATGGTGTAGGCGAGCGGCTTTTTGCCGAAGCGGTCCCGGGCGGCAAAGAGCGTGCGGCTGGCGCGGTCCCACAAGGCGAAGGCGAACATGCCTTCCAGGGCGTCAAGACCGGCCGGGCCGTCGAGGAGCCAGGCGGCCAGGATGACCTCGGTGTCGGAATTGGTGCGGAAGGCAAAGCCCCGGGCGATATAGCGGGCTTTTAATTCCCGGTAGTTGTAGATCTCGCCGTTAAAGGTCACCACGGCCCGGCCTGCGGCGTCCTCCATGGGCTGGGAGCCGGCGGCCAGGTCGATGATGGACAGGCGGCGATGGCCCAGGGCGGCCGGGCCGTCGAGGACGAGCCCTTCGCCGTCGGGACCGCGGTGGGCCATGGCCCCGGTCATGGCGGAAAGCCAGGTCCGGCGCTGGTCGGAAGTCGGCAGGGACGCGCCCTGGGGCCAGACGAAACCGGCGATGCCGCACATGACTAGCGATTCCTCCGGGTCGGAATGGAGGCGAAAAAGTCCAGGATGGCCTGGGTGTTGGTCGCGGGATCGAACATGGCGGCCACCCGTTCCCGGCCGGCCTCGGCCATGGCCAGGGCAGCCGGCCGGTCGGCGGCCAGGGCCATGACGGCGTCGGCCAGGGCCGAGGCGTCGCGCTGGGGAACGAGCCGGCCGGTGACGCCGTCCTCCACCACTTCCGGGATGCCGCTGACGCTCGTCGCCACCACGGGAATGCGGTGGGCGAGTGCTTCCATGATGACGTTGGGGATGCCGTCGCGGTCGCCGGAGGCATGGATGACGCTTGGCATGACGAAGATGTCGGCGGCGGCGTAGAGTTCGCCCATGCGGTCGTGGCTGACAAATCCCGGCAGAAAGACCCGGGCGCGCAGGCCATGGGCCCGGATGCGGCGGCGGATGACGGCCGTGGGCCAGGGCAGGCCGGCCCCGACCAGGGTCAGCTGGAAGGGAACGTTGCGCCGGGCCAGGATGGCGCAGGCGTCGATCAAGACGTCGAAGCCCTTGGTGCGGCAGAAACGGCCCACGGCGAGCAGGCGGTAGGGCGGCTCCATATGGACCGGGGAGACCTCGCGGCCGGTGAGCGTCAGACTGTTGTAGATCTGGCGGATCTTGCCGGCGGCCTCGGGCGCGATGCCGCCCAAATAGGCGATGTTGGCCTTGTTGTTGGTATGGATGGCCGCGGCGGCGCGCATCTTTTCGGCCAGGGCGCCGTCCTGGGGATAGATGTCGCCGGCCCGGGCCGAGAAGGAAAAGGGGATGCCGGACAGGCGCGAGGCCACCCAGGCGGCGGTGGCCGGACCATTGGCCCAGCCGGCGTGGATGTGCTCGATGCCGTCCCGCAGAAACCGCCGGGCCAGGGTGAAGCCGGCGCACATGGCGAAAACGTTTTCGCCGGCCACTTCCAGGCAGCTCCAGCGCCGCCAGGGGATCTCCCCCAGGATGCGAGCGGTCTCGACCGGCCGTTTGATCGCCCACCAGGCCATGTCGGCCAAGATGACGGGGATGGCCTTGGCCCCGAGCCGGCTGACCGAAGGGGCGGCCGCCGCCATTTGCGGCGAGAGATGTTTGCGGGCCTCGCCGTAGAGGGCATAGGTCCGAAACGGCATGCCGGCGGCCTTGGCGTTTTCCACCTCGCGGAAAATAAAGGTTTCCGAGGGCAGGGGGTACCACAGCAGGATATAGGCGGTTTTGGGAAGACTCAAAGTGTTGTGCTCGCCGATGGGTAGCTTGGCGTTAGGGGACATCGGCGGCGTTGTAGTCCAGGGACGCGGCCCCTGTAAAGCCGTGGACGTGCCCCGGCCGGCCCTTGCGCCGGGGTCGGCGAAACGCTAAAGCCCGCACTGGGGCCGGCCGCATCCGGCGGCAATCGGTCTTTGACGGGTTCGGTTCGACACATCATACGCCGGCGCGGGCGGCATCCGAGGGTGGGCATGGCGCAGACCAATATCTTGCTGGAAACGGGCACCAACGAGCTTGAAATCATCGAGTTCTACATCGATGAGGACGTCGAGCCGGGCGGAAAGCCGTACCGGGCCTATTACGGAGTCAACGTGGCCAAGGTGCTGGAAATCATCCGGCTGCCCAAGGTCACGGGCATGCCCCAGACGCCGCACCCCTGCGTCATCGGGACGTTCAACCTGCGCTCCCGGGTCATCCCGCTCATCGACCTCTCCCTGTGGCTGGGCAAGCCCATGGCCCGCGACGAGAACACCAAGGTCATCGTCTCGGAATTCAACAAGGTCATAAACGCTTTCATGGTCTCGGGCGTCACCCGCATCCATCGCCTGAGCTGGTCCGAGGTGGAGCCGCCGTCCGGCTACGTGGCCCAGTTCGCGGCCAATAATTTCACGGGCGTGGTGAAGTTCCCGGACCACATCGTGCTGCTGCTCGACATGGAGCAGATCATCTGGGATCTAAACCCCGCCCTGGCCATGAAGACCGAGCGCGAGCGGGAGCAGACGGCCATTCCCGAACCTGACCGCTCGGCGTTCAAGACCCTGATGGTGGACGATTCCAACTCCATTCGCCGCCTCATTGCCTCCTACCTGGAAAAAGCCGGCTTCGAGGTCGTCCAGGACATCAACGGCCAGAACGCCTGGGATCGCCTGGCCGCCTGGCGCGACGCCGCGGCCAAGGGTGGGGAGCCGCTGTCGGCCAACGTCAATCTGGTGGTGACCGACATCGAAATGCCGTCCATGGACGGGCACACCCTGTGCAAAAAGATCAAGGACGACCCGGTGCTCAAGTCCCTGCCGGTGATCCTTTTCTCCTCGCTCATTAACGACCAGCTCTACCACAAGGGGCTGTCCGTCGGGGCCGACGATCAGGTGACCAAGCCCGAGGTCGGCACCCTGGCCGAGCGGGCGCGCAAGCTCATCGAAGCCGGGCGCAACCGGGGGTGAGGGCAGGCCTGCCATCGACACGCGGCGGGAAGGCGTCGCGCCAAGGCGGCGCCCCGGGCCTCACGCGAACGGGCGGGTGTCCGGGACTTCGAAGGACGGGGGAACCGGGACAATTGGGTTGCGTGGCCGACAAAATGGAT
>JBKICS010000109.1:0-5582 GCA_046567015.1 Acidobacteriota bacterium
GTCGGCGAAGGCCTGCTGCCGGAAACACCGGAAATCGCCCGCTTCCTGGCCGTGTTCCGGCTGGAGCGCACCCTGCTGGCCGGGGCCGGAACCCTCCTTGTCGGGCTCCTGCTCATCGCCGTGGTCGCCTGGCAATGGTGGCGGCTGTCCTTTGGCCCCCTGGACTACGCCCACACCATGCGCCTGGTCATCCCGGGCACGGCGCTCGCTTGCCTGGGCGTGCAACTCATGCTGTTCGCCTTTTTCGTCGACATCCTGCGGATCAAGCACAAATGAGCCTGCTTAATCACCTGCACGGTCGCGGGGTCCATGCCCGCCGGGTCCGGGTGTTGTGCCGGGAAATCAGCCGGTTGCTGCCCGAGCGCGGGATCGTGGCCGACGTGGGCTGCGGCGACGGCCTGCTCACGGGCCTGCTCGCCCAGGCCCGGCCGGATCTGCGCTTCGTCGGCCTGGACGTGCTCATGCGCGCCGGCTCGGGCCTCCCCGCCTGCCGCTTCGACGGCCAGCGCCTGCCCCTGGCCGACGCCTGCGTGGACGCGGTGTTATTTGTCGACGTCCTGCACCATGCCGCCGACGCCAAGGCCCTGCTGGCCGAGGCCCGGCGCGTGACCCGGGGCACGGTGATCGTAAAGGACCACCTGCTCGACCCCTGGCTGGCCGGCCCCAGGCTGCGCTTCATGGACTATGTGGGCAACGCCCGCCACGGGGTGGCCCTGCCCTACCACTACCTGCGCCGGCCGCAGTGGGAAGCCCTTTTTGCCGCCACGGGCCTTGTCCCGCAGCTGCTCACCAGCGACTTCTCCCTCTACCCCTGGCCGGCGTCCTGGCTCTTCGGCGGCCGGCTCCACTTTCTGGCCCGCTTGGCAACGCGATGAAACCATCCCCAGCGTCCATCACCGTGTGGCTTGAGACCGAGGTGCCCACGGACCCGGTCTGGGAAGCGGCCTATGCCCGCTTCGAAACCCCGGCCCAGGAACGGGCCAAATTCCGCGCCCGGCTGCGGCTCATGGGAGCCGAGGCCTGGGACCGGAACCTGCGGGTGGTGGAACTATTCTGCGGTCGCGGCAACGGGCTCCAGGCCCTTAAGGAGCTGGGTTTTGCCAACCTGGAGGGCGTGGATCTGTCCGGGACGCTGCTTTCCGCCTACCAGGGACCGGCCAGGCTCTACCAGGGCGATTGCCGGCAGTTGGGCTTTGCCGACGCCAGCCGCGACGTGGTCATCATCCACGGCGGCCTGCACCACCTGCCGGACTTCCCCCGGGGCCTTGCGGCCGTGCTGCCGGAGATCCGGCGCATCCTGGTCCCTGGCGGGCGGCTGGCCTTTGTCGAGCCCTGGCTGACGCCGTTTCTGCGCGGCGTGCACGGCCTGTGCGGCCTGCCCTGGCTGCGCCGGGCCTGGCCCAGGCTCGAGGCCCTGGCCACCATGATCGACGGCGAAAAATCCGTCTATTTCCCCTGGCTGGCCGGCCCGCAAGACATCCTGCCCCTGCTCGACCGCCATTTCATCGCCCACCGGCGCAAGGCCGCGCACGGCAAGCTCCTCTACGTCGGCACGCGGCGGGAATCGCCCGGCCCGTAAGCCGACCCGCCAGCCAACGCCCCCCCGCGCTCCCATGACGTCGTCCGGGCCGCCGCTCCAAAGGGAAAAGCCGGGATCGCAGCGGCTGCAACAGCCACGGCAATTCCGGCCCCAAAAGCGGCGGTCCGGGGACTTTCGCCCCGGCTTCCCGTTTCTAGACGTTAAACAAAAAGTGCACCACGTCGGCGTCGGCCATGACGTATTCCTTGCCTTCCTGGCGCAGGACGCCGGCCGCCCGGCATTTGGCCTCGGTCTGGTGCTTGATGTAGTCCTCGAAGGCGATGACCTCGGCCCGGATGAAGCCGCGCTCGATGTCGGAGTGGATCTCGCCGGCCGCGGCCGGGGCCTTGGTGCCGGCCTTGATGGTCCAGGCCCGCACTTCCTTGGGACCGGCGGTGAAAAAGCTGATGAGCCCCAGCGTCTGGTAGGCCAGGCGCACCACCCGGTCCAGGCCGGATTCTGTCAGGCCGTAGGAAGCCAAGAATTCCAGGCGGTCCTCGTCGGACAGGCCGGCCAGGTCTTCTTCCATGCGGGCGCACACCACCACCATCTCGGCCCCGCGCGACGCGGCCACGGCCCGCACCTTCTCCACCAGCGGGTTGTCCCGGCCGATGTCGCCCTCGGCCACGTTGGCGCAGTAGATGACCCGCTTGCCCGACAGCGGCCGAATCTCGTCGAAAAGCGCCAGCATGCCCGGCGTATCGGCCCCTTCCACGGAAATGGCGGGCTTGCCGGCCATGAGGTGCTCCAGGAGCTTTTTCCCGGCCTCGACCTTGTCGAGCAGCTCCCGGTCCTTGCTGCCCTTGGTCTGCTTGATCATCCGGTCCAGCCGGTTCTCCAGGATCTGGGCGTCGGCCAGGATCAGTTCGGTGTCGATGACGTCGATGTCCCGGGCCGGGTCCACCGAGCCCGAGACATGGACCACGTCGTCGTCCTCGAAGGCCCGGGCCACGTGGATGATGACCTCGGTCTCGCGGATGTGGGCCAGAAACTTGTTGCCCAGGCCCTCGCCCTTGCTCGCCCCGGCGACCAGCCCGGCGATGTCGGTGAAGCGCACCGTGGCCGGCAGCACCTGCTGCGGCTTCACCAGGGCGGCCAGCTCGTCCAGGCGCGGGTCGGGCACGGGCGCTATGGCCACGTTGGGTTCGATGGTGCAAAAGGGGTAGTTGGCGGCCTGGGCGTTCTGGGCTTTGGTCAGGGCGTTAAAAAGCGTGGATTTGCCGACGTTTGGCAGACCCACGATGCCGACGGAAAGGGCCATGGGGCGGTGATCCTTTTGCGGCGGATGGGGCCGCCGGATGGGGCCGACGGGCGGCCGTTGCGGAGGGAAAAACCCGGGCCGCGCGTGGCGGCCCGGGCCGGATTACTTGATTTCCCGCGTGCGCAGGATGGTTTTTTCCAGGAAATGGATCAGCTCGTAGTCCGAAGCCATTTTGCTGAGGGCTTTGGACACAGTCATGCTGAGCAGCTTGTCGAACTCCGGCTCCACGCCTTCGGCCGGCAGCTTCCAGACCGTTTCGGCCTCGTAGCGCCGGGTCATTTTCTGGCCGTTGTTGTCCGCCGTGACATTGAGGGCGGCCACGGCCCGGGCGGCCAGATGCGCGCCTTCCTGGCTGGGCTTGTAGGCAAGCTCGGTCAGTTCGACGGTGATGGTGCGCACCACCGATTCGCGGGCCGGGGCCGGGGTGAACCCCTTGTCGCGCAGGCCCTTTTCCACGGCGGCGCGGATGGCCGGCGACGGATCGCAGGCCGTGGAGAGCTTGCCGCCAAACGACGAGGCCGGATTGCACAGCCCCACCTCGGAACTGGGCCGGGCGTCCTTGACCGTGATGGACACGTCCACGCCCCGGCCCAGGGCCTCGGGCTCGACCACAACCGACGGCGTCACCGTGGCCTGCTGCCCGGCGCAGCCGGCCAGGCTAAAAACCACGGCCACAGCCGCAAAAAGGGCCGACGCCCGCAGGCGTCGGCACCGAGAGAATATGTTTTTCATGGTCGCACTCGCGACCGCCTCCAGGGCGGACAGGCCGTCTCTACAAGACCTTGCCCAAGGCCGCAAGGGCGGCGGCGTAGTCCGGCTCGTGGGTCACTTCCGACACCAGCTCCATATAGGCCACCTTGCGCTCGGGCCCAAGGACCATGACGGCCCGGGCAAGCAGGCGCAGTTCCTTGATAAGCAGGCCGTAGGCCGTGCCAAAGGAGGCGTCGCGGTGGTCGGACAGGGTCACGATGTTGGTCACGCCGGCCGCCTCGGCCCAGCGTTTCTGGGCAAAGGGCAGGTCCATGCTGATGACCAGCGCCTTGGCCTTGCCCGTCAGACCAGCCATTTCCTTGTTGAATTTGCGGGCTTCCAGGTCGCACACGGCCGTGTCCAGGGACGGCACGGCAATGAGGATCAGGCCCTTTTCGGTGAAATCGGCCAGTTTGGCCGAGGCCAGTTCGTTGGTCAGCACGGAAAATTCCGGGGCCGCATCGCCGACGCCCACGGGGTTGCCGGTAAGCGTCAGGCCGCCGCCAAGAAACGTGATAAGACCGGTGCGCTCGCTCATAGGCGCGTTCCTCCTGATGGGGTATGGCCGCCGCGAAAGGGGCGACTCTTCAAAGTTATGCCCCTGCCGGCGTCGGGCGTCAACCCGAACCCGCGTCCCCAGCCGACAACCGCCCCGGCCCGGGCCGCGCGATATTGACATCGGGCCTCGGGCAGGCATTGTAGGCCAAACAAGGAGACACCCATGCCCACACGCCGCGTTGCCGTCTGGCTGCTCGCCGTCGCCCTGACCCTGTCCGCGGCCGTCCCGTCCGCACTGGCCGGCGCACAGACCGCTGCTGGCACGCCGGCCGCGGCCGGACTGGTCGACATCACCACCATCGCCCCGGACATCAAGCTCGACATCCGCTACGCCACGCCGGACAATTTCGCCCACACGGCGGTCTATCCGGCCTCGCGCTGCTTCCTGCGCGCCGACGTGGCCAAGCGCCTGGCCACGGTCCAGGCCGAACTCAAAACCCAGGGCCTGGGCCTTAAGGTCTACGACTGCTACCGGCCTTTTGCCATCCAGAAGAAATTCTGGGCCCTGGTGCCCAACGAGGACTGGGTGGCCAAGCCCGTGGAAAAGGACGGCAAGCCGGTCTCCGGCTCCAAGCACAACCGGGGCGCGGCCGTGGACCTGACGCTTGTCGACGCCTCCGGCAAGGAACTGCCCATGCCGTCGGGCTTCGACGACTTCACCGAAAAGGCCCGGCGCGACTACGCCGGCGGCGATCCGGCGGCCCGGGCCAACGCCAAGCGCCTGGAAGCGGCCATGGCCAAGGCCGGCTTCGACCCCCTGCCCACGGAATGGTGGCACTTCGACGGACCGGGCTGGCAGGGCTACGAACTCTTGGACGTGCCCATCAACTGACGGGTCGGGACAGCAGGGGCAGGTAGACCTCGAACAGGCTACCCTGCCCGGGCTGGCTCGTGCCCAGCACGGCCCCGCCGCAGCTTTTGACGATGCCGTGCACGGCCGCCAGCCCCATGCCGGTGCCCTGCCCGGGTTTTTTGGTGGTGAAAAACGGCTCGAAGATCCGCTCCAGGATATCCGCCGCCATGCCGTGGCCGGTGTCGGACACCCACAGCCGGGCATAATGCCCCGGGGCCAGCCTGGCCAGGGGGGTTCCGGCGGCGATGGTTCCGCTTTTGGGCTGGGGCGGCGCGGCCTGGGCGGCCAGCCCCACTTCCAGGCTGCCGCCCTCCGGCATGGACTGGACGGCGTTGAGGCACAGATTGTTCAACACCCGGTGGATCTGGGCCGGGTCGGCCGTGACGCACAGCGGCGCGTCCGGTACCCGGACGCGAATATCGATCCCGGCCGGGGTCATGCCCCGCAGGAGCTTGGCCGTTTCCTTGACCAACGGCCCCAGGGGCAGCTCGCCCACGGTCTGCTCGCCCTGGCGGCTGAAGGTGAGCAGCTGGCGCACCAGGTCCCGGGCCCGCTCCGAGGATCGCACCACGTCGCAAAGG
>JBKICS010000110.1:0-1223 GCA_046567015.1 Acidobacteriota bacterium
GTGGCGAGGAAAGCCGCCCAGCCGGAAGCCCTCTGCAACAACGACCTGCCGAGCAAATTGCTCGGTCGCCTCTACCGAGAGAAAATCGACCGCGACTACAAGAAACGCGCCCACGGCGCGGAACTCTTCGCCAAACTCGACCCCGCTCAGGCCGCGCGCAAATGCCCGGCACTCAAAGCCCTGCTCGACGATCTGCTCAAATTTGCCCAGGCCGCCACCGCCTGACTTGCCGACAGCGATCTCGCCGCGTTGCCGTCGCCTCCCCCGCCTTGACGCCTCCCCGCCCATAGTCCACTCTATCTCCCGCCCAACGCACCCCAGTGAAGGATTTTTTGGGAAGGAGGGGGTCCGGGGGAGGAGACCTTTTTTGCAAAAAAAGGTCTCCTCCCCCGGTTCTCCCGACACCCCGCCCATGGAGTCAGCCCTTATGGACAAGCGCCTGCCCTGGCCCGACTATTTCATGCGTATCGCCTATCTAGTGGCCGAGCGCAGCACCTGCCTTCGCCGCAAGGTCGGGGCCGTGGCCGTGCGCGACCGCCGCATACTGGCCACCGGCTACAACGGCTCCCCCACCGGCACCGCCCACTGCCTGGACATCGGCTGTCTGCGCGAAAAGCTCGGCATCCCCTCGGGCGAGCGCCATGAGTTGTGCCGGGGGCTGCACGCCGAACAAAACGTCATCATCCAGTGCGCCCTGCACGGCGTGCCCATCATCGGGGCGGACATCTACTGCACCACCCAGCCGTGCCTGATCTGCACCAAGATGCTCATCAACTGTCAGATCAACCACATCTATTTCAGCCAGGGCTATCCCGATCCCCTCTCGGCCGAGATGATCGCCGAGGCCGGCATCGGTTTTGACGTACTGGAGGGCGAGCATGGCGTCTGATGCCGATTTCATGGCCCGGGCCTTGGAGCTGGCCGAGCGCGGCCGGGGTTTCGTCACGCCCAACCCCCGGGTGGGGGCGGTCTTGGTGCGAAACGGCCAGATCGTGGCCGAGGGCTGGCACAAGGTGTTCGGCGGGCCCCATGCCGAGGTGGAGTGCCTGCGCGACGCCGAGGCGCGGGGCGTGTCCGTGGTCGGGACGGCCATGTATGTGACGCTCGAGCCCTGCAACCATTTCGGCAAGACGCCGCCGTGTTCGCGCACGCTGCTCGAATCCGGGGTGTCCCGGGTGGTGATCGGCTGTCTGGACCCCAACCCCGTGGCCGGCGGCGGAGCG
>JBKICS010000110.1:1249-3129 GCA_046567015.1 Acidobacteriota bacterium
TTGCGGATTTCGTGATCTACAAGACCCTGGGCCGGCCGGCCGTGACGCTCAAGCTGGCCATGACCCTTGACGGGCGCATCGCCAGCCGCAGCGGCGATTCGGGCTGGGTGAGCTGCGAAGCGTCGCGAAAGCTCGTGCATGCCCTGCGGGCCGGCGTGCAGGCGGTCATGGTCGGCGGCGGCACGCTTCGGGCCGACAATCCGCGCCTGACCCATCGCCTGGAGCCAAACCATCCCCTGGCCGGCAATCCCCAGCCCCTGGCCGTGGTCGTCGCTCGGCGGCTGCCGGCGGCCGATGCGCCGCTGGCCCTGCTGCGCGACCGGCCCGAAGCCCTGATCATCCTGACCGGCGCGCGGCAAGCCGCCTCACCGGCCGCCAAGGCGCTCATCAAGCGCGGCGTGCGACTCTACGCCTTGCCCGAGGCCCCGGGCGGCGGCCTGGAGCTGTTGCCGGGGCTGCGGCGGCTGCGCGAGGAAGCCAATGTCTATACGATCCTGTGCGAAGGCGGCGGCGGACTGGCCGGGTCGCTGGCCGGGCAGGGACTGGCGGATGAACTGACGCTTTTTTACGCGCCCAAGGTGCTGGCCGACGAGAAGGCCATCGCCGGCTTTTCCGGGCTCAGCGTACCGCGCATGGCCGAGGCACTCGACTTTCGCTTCTGCGCCGTTTCGCGCGTGGGCGAGGATATCCTGGTTACGGCCCGGCCCCGGGCCGCCGCCGGCGGCGCGGCTTCCTGAGCCAAGCCAAAACCGGCTCGAATTGCCAACCCGCGCCACTGGCCCAGTAAAAAAACTTCTCCCAATGCAGGGGTCCGGGGGGATCATCCCCCCGGCCGCCGGAGGCTTCCTCCGTTTTTCCCTCCACGCCCGCTACGCCGTGGCCCGGTTGAGGTAAGCGGCCACGGTTTCCTGGTCGATGGTCAGGGTAGGGCCTTTGTCCGTGGTCTCGAACTTGGGCGAGGCGGCGGGATCGAATTCGTAGGGCGCGATCATGCCGTTAAAAATCTCGCGCAGCGCCCGGGCGCCGATACGGCTGTTTTTCGCGGCGGCGTCGGCGATGGCGGTCAGCGCCGCGTCGGTCACGAGCAAGCGAATGCCCATGTGGCGGAAATATTCCAGGCACAGCCGTAGCGGCGAGGCCTTGGAGCCGATGAGAATCTGGCGCAGCTCGTCCTTGCCCAGCTCCTCCAGCATGGCGATGGCGCCGAAGCGCGAGATGAACTGCGGCATCATGCCGAAGGCGAACATGTCGGCCAGGCGCAGGTATTCGCGCAGCCGAAAGCGCGCCATGGTGCGCACCGACACCGTGCCGTCGGGCCGGCGCTCCACTTCCGAGACTTCCTTGATCCGCCGGTCGTCCCGGCGGTTGACGATGCAGTTGTGCACCTGGTCGTAGAGTTCCTCGAAGGCCCCGCCGCAAATGAAAAGGAGCTTGCCCGTGTCGATGGGCAAATCGACCTCCACCTCCCGGCCGTCTTCCAGCACCGTGGCCCGGTAGAGAAACTGTTCCCCTTCGAGCAGGGTTAATAGCGCGTACTGGGTGGTGATGCCTTCCACATTGGGCTTGCCCGAGATGCGCCCGGAAATCTTGTCCACCTCGTCCACGCACACCGTGGCGTTTTCCAGATACTGGCGCAGGGTTTCGGCCGTCATCTCCGAACCGAAGGCCACCTTGGCCCGGGCTTCCAGCTTGCGGAAAAGCCGCGTGGTGCGGTCCTCGCCCTCGATCTCGGGGGACAGGGTGTTGGCGTTTATGATGAGCATGACCCGGAAGCGGTCGAGTTCCGGGTGGGCGTCGTAGAAGGCGGCCACCGCCTGCATGAGCGTGGTCTTACCCGTGCCGGAGTTGCCGATGAGAAGCACGTTGGGGGCCAGCAGGCC
>JBKICS010000111.1:0-13500 GCA_046567015.1 Acidobacteriota bacterium
CTACTGCCTTGTTGCACGGTTGCAAGCCGCCTGGCGCGACCGGGCGGCCGACTCGATACACCCGAACCTCTGACACGGATTTTAGAAAATCCGTGTCAGCAAGGCAAGAAAAAAAATACGGCTCCCTCAGGAGGCCGGACGACCATTCTGCTTGCGCAAGTCTTCAAGATATAAAAATTGTTCTTCCATCTGCTGATCGAAAAACCGGCCCACGCAGGCCAGAAAGGACGAGACGCAGCCCATGCGCAGAGAATAATAGACGCTGGTGCCCCGCCGCTCGTCCGCGACCACCCCCGCTTCCTTGAGGACACTCAAGTGCTTGGAAATAGTCGAGATATCCGATCCAACCAGATCACGCAGCTCACACACGCACCGCTCGCCCTGCCCCAGGGCTTCGACCATGAG
Source organism: Acidobacteriota bacterium (assembly GCA_046567015.1). Taxonomy (GTDB): domain Bacteria; phylum Desulfobacterota; class Desulfovibrionia; order Desulfovibrionales; family Desulfovibrionaceae; genus Solidesulfovibrio. The sequence goes on from JBKICS010000111.1 coordinate 406, forward strand.
CAGGCGGCTGGGGTGGCCCAGGGCTTTGAAGACTTTGGCCCGCTGGGCCAGCTCGGCGGAAATCGGCGGCATGGCGCTCCCAAACCCGGCCGACGCAGCGCGCGGCGGGTGGTCTGTTATCGTGGGGACCAGCGCGGGGCTGCCCGCGAGCGGCGCCCGCCCCGGCAGAGGGACGCTGCGGGCGAAATGCTTCAAGGTCCAATGCTGGCGGAAGCGTATAGGAGTCGAACCTACCTGTGACCTCTCGACCACACACCGGATTTGAAGTCCGGGCGCCACACCGGTGACGAAACGCTTCCGCATGCAAAAAAAGTCTTCTACCCGTTTTGGCGACGCTTTTCAATCCATCTCGGCCGCCGGGTCGCCAGTCCCTGGAAAACGGCCGGGGTATTGACTTCCAGGCCGCCCATGACAAACTCTCCCGGCAGACCGTCCACGGGCCACCTGGCCCCGCACCCCTTTCCCGCGAGTCGTCATGATCCCACGGTGGCTGTTGTGCCTGCTGCTTTTCGTCCTGGCCGCGCCGTTGCCTGCCGGAGCCGAAAATATTCGCAAAAATGTCCTCTATTTCAATTCCTATCAAAACGGCTACCAGTGGTCCGACGAGATCCTGGCCGGGTTGCGCGAGGCCTTTGCCGCCTCCGATTACAACGTGGACCTGCAAATCGAGTACATGGACTCGAAAAAATACGCCGACCCGGTGCTGCGCGGTATGCTCCATGATTTCTACAAGCTCAAGTACCGCAACACCCACTTCGAGGTCATCCTGGCCTCGGACAACTACGCCTTCGATTTTTTGCGGCAGTACCAGAAGGAACTGTTCCCGGACACGCCGGTGGTCTTTTGCGGGGTCAACGATTTCCATCCCGGCTGGCTCACCGGCCATCCCAATTTCACCGGCGTCCTGGAGAATCCCGACATCCGGGAAACCCTGGAACTGGCCCTGCGCTTCCATCCCGGCCGCGACAAGCTCGTCATCTTCGGCGACACCTCGGTCACGGGCCTGGCCATCGGCAACCAGCTGCGGGGAGTGGAAGGCGACTTCGCCGGCCGGCTGCGCTTCGAATACGAGGACAACCTGACCCTGGCCGGCATCCTCGACAAGGTGCATACCCTGGGCGACGACGCCATGATCTTTCTCATTCCCTTTTACAAGGACACGCAAAAGGACGTCTATTCCGTCAACGAGGTTCTGGCCGCCGTCCGGGCCAATTCCGATGTGCCCATCTACAGCGCCTGGCAGTTCATGCTCGGCCACGGCATCGTCGGCGGCAAGCTGCACAGCGGTTTCGAGGAAGGCCGCATCGCCGCCGGCATGGCCGACAAGATCCTGCACGGCGTCCCGGTCTCGGAGCTGCCCATCGTCACCCGGACCAACGACGCCTACATCTTCGATTTCCGGGAGATGCTGCGCCTGGGCATCACCACGGACAAGCTGCCTGCGGGCTTTTCCCTCATCAACGAACCCTATCCCTTCTACCAGATCAATATCGCGGTCTTCTGGACCATCATCATAAGCTTCCTCATCCTGTGCTACGTCATGGTGCTGCTGGTGACCAACATCCTGCGGCGGCGTTCGGTGGAGGAAAAGATCAAGGATCAGGTGACCTTCCTTGAAACCCTGGTCAACACCATCCCCATCCCCATCTATTATAAGAACGAAACCGGTCTCTACCGGGGGTGCAATCCGGCCTTTCGCTCCTGGTGCGGCGTCGCCGAGGACGCCGGGCCGAGCCAGGATTGCGCCGCCGTGGCCGACTCGCCGCTGTCCCGTTATCTCGACGTCGAGGACGCGGGACTGTTGCGCCAACCCGGCGTGCGCATGGCCGAAACCGACATCCTGGCCGCCGACGGCACGCCCCATTCCGTCATCCTGCACCGGGCCGTCTACGAAAGCGCCAAGGGGCAGATCGCCGGGCTCGTCGGCGTGCTCTACGACGTGTCCGAACTGAAGCGGGCCACCGAGAAGCTGCGCCAGGCCGAGGAGAAATACCGCGGCATTTTCGAGAACTCGGCGCTCGGCATCTTCCGCATGACCCCGGACGGCCAGGCCGTGGACGTCAACCCGGCCATGCTGGCCATGCTCGGGGTCGATGACCTCGAAACCTTGCTGCGCCGGCGGGGCGACATGCTCGAAGTGCTGTTTTCCGGCCGCGAGCGCTTTGCCGAGCTGCTCGACACCGCCGTGGACGAGAAAGCAACCGTCAAGTTCGAGACCCGGTTCGTCCGGCCCGACGCCAGGGAACTCACCGCCAACATCAACATGCGCCTGATCGCCGACCGCAGCGGCTATCTGGCTTATGTCGAAGGCGTGGTCGAGGACGTGACCATGCGCCACGAGGCCGAACGGGCCCTGCGCGAATCCCAGGAGATGCTGCGCCTGGTCCTGGACAACATCCCCCAGCTCGTCTCCTGGAAGGACAAGGCCTTGCGCTATCTGGGGGCCAACCGGGCCTTTACCGACTTTTTCGGCTTTACCGACCTGGGCGACCTCATGGGCCGCGACGACGCCGCCTTGCCGCTACGCCCCGAGGACGTGGACGCCGTGCGGGCAACCGACATCGATGTCATGCGCAACAACCGGCCCGTGGCCGGCGAACTGGCCGCCCGCAACGTCCGGGGCGCGGACGTGCTGCTGGAGATCAAGAAGGTGCCGCTGCATGACGACAAGGGGGCGGTGGTGGGCGTTTTGTCCACGGCCGACGACGTGACCCAGAAGGTCTCCCTGGAGCGCCAGCTCCTGCAATCCCAGAAGATGGAGGCCATCGGCACCCTGGCCGGCGGCATTGCCCACGATTTCAACAACATCCTGACCTCGATCATCAATTCCACGGAACTGGCGCTCATGGAGCTGCCCCCGGGCGACGCCATGGAGGACGATCTGCGCCGGGTGCTCAAGGCCGGCGAACGCGGCAGCCGGCTAGTCAAGCAGATCCTGTCCTTTACCCGCCCCTCCCAGGCCGGTTTCGCGCCCATCAACGTGGCCGACGTCGTCAGCGAAGTGGCCGGGCTGCTCAAGGCCTCCATTCCGCGCCACATCAAGATCGTGGTGGACCTGCCGGCCGCGCCGGTGACCTGTCGGGCCGACCCCACTCAGCTCCACCAGATCCTCATGAACCTGTGCACCAACGCCTTCCAGTCCATGCGCGAATCCGGCGGCCTGCTCACCCTGTCCCTGACCGAAGACGTCCTGGACGAAAGCCAGGCCGGGCAGGTCGGGGCCAGGGCCGGACGCCATGCCCGCCTGTCCGTGGCGGACACCGGACCCGGCATCACCGGCGACATCCTGGACAAGATCTTCGACCCGTTTTTTTCCACCAAGGAAAAGGGCGAGGGCACGGGCCTGGGACTGGCCGTGGTGCGCGGCATCGTCAAGAGTCACCGTGGCGGCATCCGGGTGTCGAGCCTGCCGGGCGAACACACCCGCTTCGACATCTACCTGCCGCTTCTGGCCACGGGCGACGCGCCGGCCGTCCAGCCCCGGCCCGCGCCGAACCGGGGTCGCGACCGCATCCTGTTTGTCGAGGACGACGAGGACCAGCTCCTCACCATCCCCCGGGTGCTGGCCCAGCTGGGCCATGCGGTCACGGCCCAAGGCAACGCCCTGGAGGCCCTGGCCGTCCTTCGCGCCGCGCCCGACGCCTTTGACGTGTGCATCACCGATTTCGACATGCCCGACGTCAACGGCCTGGAACTGGCCCGGCAGGTCGGGCTGATCGCCCCCGCCCTGCCCGTCATCCTCGTCTCCGGGCGTCTGGGCGACATCGAGGACAAGAAAATGGCCGGCAACATCAAGAAAGTCGTGCTCAAGCCCTACAACCAGGCCATCATCTCAGCGGCTATCCGCGAGGTGCTCGACGCCAAAACCCAACCGACAACCGTATGAAATCCGTCTGCATCATCGACGACGACCCCGAGGTCCGCGACACCATCGGCAGCCTCACCCGCAAGATGCGCCTGACCAGCGACGCCGCCGGAACCCTGGAAGCCGGCATGGAACTGCTGGCCCGGGAGCGTTTCGACGTGGTCTTTCTCGACGTGCGCCTGCCCGACGGCAACGGCCTGGCCGCCTTGCCCGCCATCAAGCGCCTGCCCGGGGCCCCGGAGGTCATCATCCTGACCGGCATCGGCGACCCCGACGGCGCGGAACTGGCCATCCAGGAAGGGGTCTGGGACTATCTGGTCAAGCCCTCGCCCATCAAGCAGATCATGCTCACCTTGCAGCGGGCGCTCAAATACCGCGAGGAACGGCGCGGCGACCACGCCCCGGTGTCCCTGACCCTGACCGGCTGCGTGACGGTGAGCCCCCGCATGCAGCCCTGCCTCGACCAGGTGGCCCACGCCGCCGGGTCCAACGCCGCCGTGCTGATCACCGGCGAGACCGGAGCCGGCAAGGAGCTTTTCGCCCGGCTCATCCACGCCAACAGCGCCCGGGCCCACAAGGCCTTTGTCGCCGTGGATTGCGCCTCGCTCACCGAGTCCCTGGTGGAAAGCACCCTTTTCGGCCACAAGAAAGGGGCCTTTACCGGAGCCGACGTCGAACGGGTCGGGCTGGCCAAACTGGCCGACGGCGGGACGCTGTTCCTCGACGAAGTGGGCGAAATGCCGACCTCGCTGCAAAAGACCTTCTTGCGCGTGCTCCACGAGAAGACCTTCCGGCCGGTTGGCGGGGTCAGTGAAATCCGCAGCGACTTTCGGATCATCGCCGCCACCAACCGCGACCTCGCGGCCATGGTCGAGGCCGGGGATTTTCGCCGCGACCTGTTTTTCCGCCTCAAGACCATCGAGCTGTCCCTGCCGCCGCTGCGCTGCCGGGTGGAGGACATAAAGCCGCTCACCCTGGCCTTCGCCGACGCCCTGGCCGCCGAATACGCCCTGCCGCAAAAGGGCTTCGACGCGGAATTTCTGGCCATGCTCGAAGCCTACGACTGGCCGGGCAACGTGCGCGAACTGCGAAACGTGGTGGAACGCGCCTTCCTGGCCGCCGGCCGGGAAAAGACGCTTTACAGCATGCACCTGCCCCAGGACGTGCGCATCAAGGTGACCAAGTCGACCCTGGAGCGGGGCACGCAAAGCTGCGAACGGCCGGTCCTGGCCGCGCCAGGACCGTTTGCCGCCGCGATTCCGCCCGTCGGCCGGCGCAGCCTCAAGGAATACAAGGAAGCCATGGAGCGGCGCTACCTGGAGGAACTGCTGCGCGAACACGGCCGGGACGTGGCGACCATGGTGGACATTTCCGGCCTGTCGCGCTCCCACTTCTACGCCCTGCTCAAGAAAAGCGGCCTGGCCATCCCGGAGTAGCGGCCCAAGGCCCGGTGCATACGGGCCAAGGCCGGGGGCCGGGAAGCCGATGCCCGGCCCCGCGACCGGGGATATTTTCCGGCCACCTGACCGCTTTTTCCCAGGCTTCGGTCGGCCGCGTCCCTGGCCGCGCCGCTTGTGCCTACTCTCCCATGAACCGAGTCCCTTGCGCGGACAGAATAAAATTCGGCGTAGCCGGCGTGGCCCGCGCCGACAGCTTCTGTCGCCGCCCGGCCCGGACGGCCAGACGGACGTATTTCACTGCCGTCGGCACTTGCGTTTGGGACTTTTGGAACAAAGCGATTTCCGCCCCTTTTTACGTGCCAAGGAGCCTCGATTATGGCAAGAAAGTCTGGGAAAACACCGTTCCGGAACGTGTCCGGGCTGAAACGGCTTTTCGTCTGAAATTTCGGACGGCTCGCATTTGTCCGAAAATTCAGACAGGCATCCTTCCCGGAAACGCTTTACGAAGCCATAGATTTCAAGGTATTAGCCTTGACGCTGCATCCGAAAAAACGGATGCCTGATCCCGCCTGGACTCGGAACGGTTTCTTCACATCGGCAATTCACCGGAATTATTGTACTAACCGTTGTTGGCACACGGCTTGCCTAAGAGAGAGCGTCGACCCGGCCTTTCTCTCATCGGTCGAACGACAACCTTTTAAGGAGATTGCAGCATGGCCAAGAAGATGAAGAGCATGGACGGCAATACCGCCACCACCCATGTCGCCTACGCGTTAAGCGATACGGCGGCCATTTATCCCATTACCCCCTCGTCCACCATGGGCGAGATCGCGGACGAGTGGGCGGCCAAGGGCCTTAAAAACATCTTCGGCCAGACCGTAACCATCCGCGAAATGCAGTCCGAGGCCGGGGCGGCCGGCGCGGTCCACGGGTCGCTGGCCGCAGGCGCCTTGACCACCACGTTCACCGCCTCCCAGGGCCTGCTGCTCATGATCCCCAACATGTTCAAGATCGCCGGCGAACTCCTGCCGGCCGTCTTCCATGTGACGGCCCGGGCCATCGCCACCCACGCCCTGTCGATCTTCGGTGACCACTCCGACGTCATGTCCGCCCGCTCCACCGGCTTTGCCTTCCTGGCCTCGGCCTCGGTGCAGGAGTGCATGGACCTGGCCCTGGTCACCCATCTGGCCGCCATCGAATCGAGTGTTCCGTTCCTGCATTTCTTCGACGGCTTCCGCACCTCGCACGAGATCCAGAAGATTGAAGTTATCGATTACGAAGACATCAAGGCCCTGGTCCCCCACGAGAAGATCGCCGCCTTCCGCGCCCGCTCCATGAACCCCGAGCATCCCGATCTGCGCGGCACCGCCCAGAACCCGGACATCTTCTTCCAGGGTCGCGAGCGCTCCAACCCCTACTACCAGGTGCTGCCCGGCATCGTCTCGGCCATGATGGACAAGGTGGCCGCCGTCACCGGCCGCCCCTACAAGCTGTTTGACTACGTGGGCGCGCCCGACGCCGAACGCGTCATCATCTCCATGGGCTCCTCCTGCGAAACCATTGAGGAAGTGGTCAACTACCTGGTCGCCAAGGGCGAGAAGGTCGGCCTGGTCAAGGTCCGCCTGTTTCGGCCCTTCGCCCCGGACTACCTCTTCAAGGTCATGCCGGAATCGGCCAAGGTGGTCACCGTCCTTGACCGCTGCAAGGAGCCGGGAAGCCTCGGCGATCCGCTCTACGAAGACATCTGCTCCGCCTACGTCGAACGCGGCGGCCCGATTCCCAAGCTCATGAGCGGCCGCTACGGCCTCGGGTCCAAGGAATTCCGCCCCGGCATGGTCCAGGCCATCTACGACAACATGGCCGCGGCCGCGCCCAAGCGCCACTTCGTGGTCGGCATCCTCGACGACGTCTCCGGCCAGTCCCTGCCCTCGGCCGGCGTGCTGCCCACGGTTCCGGAAGGCACCGTGCAGTGCAAGTTCTGGGGATTCGGCTCCGACGGCACCGTCGGCGCCAACAAGTCCGCCATCAAGATCATCGGCGACAACACCGACCTCTACGCCCAGGGCTACTTCGCCTATGACTCCAAAAAGTCCGGCGGCATCACCGTTTCCCACCTGCGCTTCGGCAAAAAGCCCATCCAGTCCACCTACCTGGTCGACGCGGCCGACTACATCGCCTGCCACAAACCCAGTTACGTGCATACCTACGACATTCTGGAAGGGATCAAGGACGGCGGCACCTTCGTCCTCAACTCCGCCTGGAATACGGCCGAGGAGCTGGAAAAGAACCTGCCCGGGTACATGCTTCGCACCATCGCCGACAAGAAGATCAAGGTCTACAACATCGACGCCGTGGCCATCGGTGCCAAGGTGGGCCTTGGCGCGCGCATCAACATGATCATGCAGACGGCGTTTTTCAAGCTGGCCGGCGTGCTGCCCATCGAGGAAGCCATCAGCCTGCTCAAGGACTCCATCAAGAAGACCTACGGCAACAAGGGCGAAAAAATCGTCAAGATGAACATCGACGCCGTGGACATGGCCATGGAAGGCTTGGTGGAAATCACCGTGCCCGCCGCCTGGGCCAGCGCCGCCGACGCCCCGAGCGCCCCGGTCAACGAGCCCGAGTACTTCAACAAGGTCATCCGCCCCATCCTGGCCCAGAAGGGCGACGAGATGCCGGTGTCGGCCTTCGCGGAAAACGGCTCCTTCCCGACCGCCACCGCTCAGTACGAAAAACGCGGCGTGGCGATAAACATACCCCACTGGATCAAAGAGAACTGCATTCAGTGCAACCAGTGCTCGTTTGTCTGCCCCCACGCCACCATCCGTCCCTTCCTGGCCGATACGGCCGAGATGGGCCAGGCCCCGGCCTCTTTTGACACCCTGCCGGCCGCCGGCAAGGAGCTCAAGGGCCTTTCCTACCGCATGCAGGTCTTCCCCATGGACTGCATGGGCTGCGGCTCCTGCGCCGACGTCTGTCCGGCCAAGCAGAAGGCGCTGGTCATGAAGCCGCTGGAGGCCGAATCCGCCGAGCAGATCGCCAACCACGCCTTTGCCATGAGCGTGGCCAACAAGGGCAAGCTGGTCAAACGCGAAAACCTCAAGGGCAGCCAGTTCTTCCAGCCGCTGCTGGAGTTCTCGGGCGCCTGCGCCGGTTGCGGCGAAACGCCCTACGTCAAGCTCATCACCCAGCTCTTTGGCGAGCGCATGATGGTGGCCAACGCCACGGGTTGCTCCTCCATTTGGGGCGGCTCCGCGCCCACGGCCCCCTATGCCGTCAACGCTGACGGACACGGCCCGGCCTGGAACAACTCCCTGTTCGAGGACGCCGCCGAGTTCGGCTTCGGCTACTCCATGGCGCTCACCCAGCGCCGGGGTAAGCTGGCCGACAAGGTGACCGCCGCCCTGGCCGGCGAGCTTCCCGACGCCCTGCGCGCCGCCCTGGCCGGCTGGCTGGCCGGCAAAGACGACGCGGCGAGTTCCCGCCTCTACGGCGACCAGCTCAAATCCCTGCTCTCCGCCTCCGATACGGTCCAGGCCGGCATCCTGGCCGACGCGGACCTCTTCACCAAGAAGTCCGTCTGGATCTTCGGCGGCGACGGCTGGGCCTACGACATCGGCTACGGCGGCCTCGACCACGTCATCGCCTCGGGCGAGGACGTCAACATCCTGGTCATGGACACCGAAGTCTACTCCAACACCGGCGGCCAGGCCTCCAAGGCCACGCCGCTCGGCGCCATCGCCAAGTTCGCCTCGGCCGGCAAGGTCACGGGCAAAAAGGATCTGGCCCGCATGGCCATGACCTACGGCTACGTCTACGTGGCCTCGGTGGCCATGGGCGCGGACAAGAACCAGACCTTAAAGGCCCTGCTCGAAGCCGAGGCCCACAAGGGACCGTCCATCGTCATCGCCTACGCCCCCTGCATCAACCAGGGCATTCGGAAGGGCATGGGCAAGTCCATGGAAGAGGCCAAGCTGGCCGTGGAAACCGGCTACTGGCCGCTGTTCCGCTTCAACCCCGACGCCAAGGCCGAAGGGAAGAACCCGCTGACCATCGATTCCAAGGCCCCGGCCGGCGACTTCCAGGGCTTCCTGTCCGGCGAAGTCCGCTACGCCGCCCTGGAAAAGCTCGCCCCCGAGCAGTCCAAGAAGTACCGCGCCACCATGGAAGAGGCCTACAAGGAACGCTACAAGCAGTTGCAGTACCTGGCCGCCATGCCGGTCTTCGACGACCCGACCCCGGCCGCCGAGGCCCAAGCCGCCGAAGACCCGGCGTTCTGCGCCACTGCCCCCACTGCCGAACACGCCCGTCCGGACGCCGGCGAACCCTGCGACGAAGGCCGTTCGGGCAAATAACGCACCAAGCGAGTAACACACGATGAGTAACCACCTGTCCCAGAAGTTCGAGGAAGTCGTCGGCAAAGGCAATGTCCTGGCCAGCGAGGTGGACCGCCACAGCTATTCCTACGACGCGGCGGTCCTTCCCCCCAAACTCCCGGCCCTGGCCGTTAGACCGGAGACGCCCGAGGCTCTGGGACGGGTGGTGAAAACCTGCAATGAGCTCGGATTGCCGCTGACCGTGCGCGGCTCGGGCACGAATTTAAGCGGCGGCACCATCCCCTCCGAAGGCGGGGTGGTGGTGCTGACCGGAGCGCTCAACAAGATCATCGAGATCAACGAAGCCGACATGTACGCCGTGGTCCAGACCGGCGTGGTCACGGCCAAGTTCGCGGCCGAAGTGGCCAAGCGCGGCCTTTTCTACCCGCCCGATCCGGGCAGCCAGGCCGTGTCCACGCTCGGCGGCAACGTGGCGGAAAACGCTGGCGGCCTTCGCGGCCTCAAGTACGGCGTGACCAAGGACTACGTCATGGGCATGAGCTTTTATGACGTGGACGGCGAACTGGTCAAAACCGGCTCGCGCACCGTCAAGTGCGTCACCGGCATGAACCTGCACGGACTCATGGTCGGTTCCGAAGGGACGCTGGGCGTTTTCAACGAGATCATCTTAAAACTCGTGCCGCCGCCCAAGGCCAGCAAGGCCATGATGGCCATCTTCGACGACCTCGGCAAAGCCTCCGAGACGGTCGCCGCCATCATTGCCGCCAAGATCGTCCCGGCCACGCTTGAATACATGGACGACTTCACCATCCGCACCGTTGAGGACTTCGCCCACGCGGGGCTCCCCACCGACGCCAAGGCCCTGCTCCTGATCGAAGTGGACGGCCATCCGGCCCAGGTCGAGGACGAAGCGGCCGAGGTCGAGGCCATCTGCAAACGCATCGGCGCCACCCGCATCCAGGTGGCCAAGGACGCGGCCGAGCGCAACAAGGTCTGGGAAGCCCGCCGGGCCGCCCTTTCCGCCCTGGCCCGGGTGCGCCCGACCACGGTGCTCGAAGACGCCACCGTCCCCCGCTCCAAGATCCCGGCCATGATCGGGGCGCTCGAAGCCATTGCCGCCAAGTACAAACTGACCATCGGCACCTTCGGCCATGCCGGCGACGGCAACCTGCACCCGACCATCCTCACCGACAAGCGCGACCATGTCGAATACGCCCGGGTGGAAGCGGCCATCGACGAGATCTTCGACGTGGCCCTGTCCCTTGGCGGCACGCTCTCCGGCGAACACGGCATCGGCACGGCCAAGTCCAAGTACATGGTCAAGGAAGTGGGCCAGGGTTCCATCCGCTACGCCAAGCGCTTAAAGGCCGCCCTCGATCCCAAGGGTATCCTCAATCCCGGCAAGATCACGGGGGAATGACATGAGCGAGATGCGTCAGCTCGTCGGGCTTTTAAAGCAGATCGACGACCAGCTCGTGGCCTGCATGCGCTGCGGCATGTGCCAGGCCGTCTGTCCCATCTACACCGAGACCGGTCTCGAGGGCCATGTGGCCCGGGGCAAGATCGCCCTGCTCGAATGCCTGGCCGACGAAGTCATCAAGGATCCGGCCGGGGTCAAGGAACGGCTCGACGCCTGCCTGCTGTGCGGCTCGTGCCAGGCCAACTGCCCAAGCGGCGTCAAGGCCCTCGACATCTTCCTCAAGGCCCGGGCCTTTCTCACCGGCTACTACGGCCTGCCCCCGGTCAAGCGGGCCATCTTCCGGGGGCTTTTAAAAAATCCCCGCTTCTTCGACACGGTGCTCGGCATCGCCTCGAAGTTCCAGGGGATTTTCACCAAGCCGGTCAACGACATGCTCGGCTCGTCCTGTGCGCGGGTCTTTTCCGACCTGATCGGCGGCCGGCACTTCGCCCCCCTGGCAGACAAGCCCCTGCATGATGCCACGGCCGAGCGCAACGCCCCGCGCGGCTTTTCCGGCCTCAAGGTGGCCTTTTTCTACGGCTGCGTGGTGGACAAGATGTTCCCGCGCATCGGCGAAGCGGTCCTTAAGGTCTGCGACCACCATGGCGTGGGTGTCTTCATGCCCCATGACCAGGCCTGCTGCGGCATCCCGGCGCTGTCCTCGGGCGACCGGGAAACCTTCGAGGCCCTGGTTGCGCACAACATGAAGCTCTTTGGCGACGCCGACTTCGACGTGCTGGTGACGCCCTGCGCCACCTGCACCTCCACCATCAAGAAGCTCTGGCCGCTGATGGCCGAGAATCTGCCCGAACTCACCCGGTTCAAGATCCGGGAGATGGCGGCCAAGGTCAAGGATATCAGCCAGTTTCTCATCCAGGACGTGGGCGTGACCCCGGGCGACGTCCCTGTTGCCGGCGAGCCTGTGGCGGTCACCTACCACGACCCCTGCCACCTGAAAAAATCCCTGGGCATTTCCGCCGAACCCAGGGCGCTTCTCGCCGCCAACCCGCGCTACAAGCTGATCGAAATGGACGGCGCGGATTCCTGCTGCGGTTCCGGCGGAAGCTTCACCCTGCAGCATTACGACCTCTCCAAACGCATCGGCAAGCGCAAACGGGACAACATCGTAAGCAGCGGCGCAACGGTTGTCGCCACGAGCTGCCCGGCCTGCATGCTCCAGATCGGCGACATGCTTTCCCAGGCCGGCGACAAGCTGGCCATCAAGCATCCGGTGGAGATGTATGCGGAGACCCTGACCGGTCGTTGAGCCGGTCCATAATCAAACTGGCGAACGAGGTAGTCGAATGAGTTTGAAAGACAACATTCACGCGCTGTTTGCGCCCAAAACCGTAGCCGTCATCGGGGCCTCCTCGGCCCCGGGCAAGGTCGGCCATACGGTCGTGGCCAACATGCAGGAAGCCGGGTTCCCGGGCACGCTCATTCCGGTCAACCCCAAGGCCGACGTCATCCTTGGCCTGCCGGTGACCAAAAGCATCGACGACCTGCCCGAAGGCCTCGATCTGGCCGTCATCGTCGTGCCCGTGGCCGCGGTGCTCCCGGCCATGGAAGGGCTCATCAAACGCAAGGTCCGGTCCGTGATCATCATCACGGCCGGATTCAAGGAAGTGGGCAAGGAAGGCTACGTGCTGGAGCAACGGCTCATCGAGCTGTGCAACGAGCACGAAATCGCCATGGTCGGCCCCAACTGCCTGGGACTGATCAGCACCCAGGACCACAATAACGCCTCCTTTGCCGCCGGCTATCCGGCCGAAGGCTCCATCGCCTTTTTCTCCCAGTCCGGCGCCTTGTGCACCGCCATCCTCGACTGGGCGCTCGGCGAGAACATCGGCTTTTCCAAGTTCGTTTCCCTTGGCAACAAAGCCGTCATCAACGAAGCCAACATGCTCGAGTATCTGCGCACCGACCCCAACACGTCGGTCATCCTCGGCTACATCGAAAACGTCGAGCACGGCGCGGATTTCATCGAGCAGGCCGCCAAGGTGACCCGGGAAAAGCCGGTCATCATGATCAAGT
>JBKICS010000112.1:0-5141 GCA_046567015.1 Acidobacteriota bacterium
GGGTGGCGGGTGTCGGTGCTCGACGCCCCGCCATCAAGCCCGCCGACGGACTGTCGCCTGGAACCCCTGCGCCTGGACGATTGCCTCATCGGCTATCTGGCCCTCACCCCGCCGCCGGAGGCCGACGAGGCCGCCATCGCCGCCGCCCGGCTGCCGCAACTGGGCCGGTTCGTGGCCGACTGCCTGGAATCGATTATCGACGGCGAAGCCCTGCGCCGGGCCCTGGCCGGCGAAACCCTGGCCAAGTACCGGGAAATTTCGCTGCTCCACCGGGCCACCCTGGAGTTCAACGGTTCGCTGCGCCCCCGGGACGTGGCCCAGGCCCTGCTCGACGAGTGCCGACGCGGCGAACTGCCGGCCGAGGTGGGCATGGTCTTCCTGCGCGCCCCGGGCGAGAACGATTTCGCCCCGCTTTGCGCCTACGGCGACGGCGCCGAACTCCTCCTCGAGGGGGTTTCCCAGTCCGCCCTCTTCCAGGCCATCGCCGCCTCGCAAAAGGGCGAGATCATAAACGATCTGGGCACCGACAGCCGCTGGGCCAACGAAGCGCCCCTCTCCTCCCTGCTGCTTTCGCCGCTCGTGGCCGCCAACCGGTGCGTGGGCATGCTGGTCCTTGGCGGCGCGTCCCCCATGCTCTTTGAGGCCAACCATCTCCAATACATCGGCACCCTGGCCACGGTGGCCGGCATCGCCACGGGCAACGCCCTGCATTTCGAGTCCATCCAGACCCTGATCAATTCCCTCATGCAGGCCCTGGCCACGGCCATCGACGCCCGCGATCCCTTCACTTCCGGCCATTCCCAACGGGTGGCCCGGCTGGGCGTGGCCCTGGCCCGCACCGTGCACCTGGACCAGACGTTTTTCCCGGATGTGGCCTTTACCCGCAACGATCTGGAAGAACTGCTCTATGCCGGCCTGCTCCACGACGTCGGCAAGATCGGCATCCGCGAGGAAGTGCTCACCAAGGCCACCCGCCTTTCCGCCGGGGTCATGGAAGTCATCGGCCAGCGGCTCACGCTTTTGGGCCTGACGTCGGGCGCGGATCATGCCCAGGATTTTCGCGAGATCTGTCGCATCAACGCCGCGGACACGATTTCGGCCGACGACGCCGCAACCGTCGCCCGCCTCGGCGCGTTGCAGGTCCGCGTCGGCGACGCCTGCCTGCCGGTGCTGTCCGACCAGGAGATCGCCTGCCTGCTCATCGTCCGGGGAAATCTCACCCCGGAGGAACGGCGCGAGATCGAGCGCCACCCCGAGGAAAGCCACCGCATCCTGCAGCACATCCCTTTTCCCGAGAACATGCAGCGCCTGCTGCCCATCATCTCCCAGCACCACGAGCGCCTGGACGGCTCCGGCTATCCGGGCCGGCTGCTCGCCCCGGACATCCTGCTGCAAAGTCGGATCATCGCCATCGTCGACATCTACGACGCCATCACCATGGCCCGCCACTACAAGCCCGCCCTGCCCCGGGAAAAGGCCCTGGGCGTGCTGTGGCAGGAGGCCCGGGCCGGCCGCATCGACGAGCGGCTGGTGCGTCTTTTGGACAACCACATCGAGGTGGTGGAGCACGACTGCGCCCGTCTGGCGCGCAGCCTCGACCTCAGCGCGTTCCTGCTCGATCCGACCGCCGCCTGATCCGGCGCGCGCGTTCCGGGCTGGCCACGCCAGGTCCGCGCCGTCCCTCGCCATCCCAACGGCTTCGCCTCCCAAACACGCGCGGCTTTTTCCTGTTGCGGCGTGCATCGGCTTTGGCCCCCAGGCCTCGGCTCCTGAACGACATCGGTTCCTGAACGACATTGGCCGGGTTCCCTGGGAAGGGAACCCGGCCGAATCATGAGCCCAAAAAGGACGCGTCGCGCCGGGAACGAAAGGCCTTACAAGGCCGCGCCGTCGACCACGGCGGCGCTCAGCTCGGCCTCGGCCGCCATCTGGCCGTCCACCAAGGCCTGCGCCCGCATCTTGCACATGTTCATGCGGCGCTTGATGTCGAAACAGCGCAGCACGAGCTGGTCCCCCGGCACCACCGGCCGGCGAAATTTGGCTTTCTCCACCCCGGTGAACATGAAGATGCGGCTGCCAAGGGGCCCTTCCAGGGACTTGGACACCAGGATGCCGCCGGCCTGGGCCAGGGCTTCGAGGATCAGCATGCCGGGCATGATGGGCGCGTTGGGAAAATGGCCGGGGAAAAACGGCTCATTTACGGTTACGTTCTTGATGGCGGTGATGGACTCGCCGGGAACGTACTCGAGAACCCGGTCCACGAGCAGGAACGGGTAGCGGTGGGGCAGGAGTTTCTGGATCTCGGCGATGGTGATGACGCTTGTCGTGGCTTCGCTCATGGGCTCCCTCCAAGGAAAAAGGGCCGGGACGCGGCAACGTCCCGGCCCCTTGGCGTTGTCTGGCTGGCCGTTACTTGCTCTTGTCGAACTCGGCCTGGACGGCCTTGGTCACGTCGAGCGAGGGATCGGCGTACGGCACGCTGCGCGCTTCGAGGATAACGGAGTATCCGTTTTTGGCGGCATAGTCGCTGACGACCTTCTGCAGGCGGGTCAGCAGGGGCTGGAGCACGCCCTGCTGGGCCGTCTGCTCTTCCTGCTGGAGCTTGTTGCGATCTTCCATGTACTTGCGCACTTTGGTTTCGAAGTCGGCGGCCTTGCCCTTCATGGCATCCTGGGACAGGGCCACGCTTTTCTTCTCCAGCTCGTCCTTCATCTTCTTCAGTTCGTCGCCGGTGGCGGCCAGGGCCTTTTCCCGCGATTCGAACCTGGTCTTGAGGCTGCCCAGGGCGGCCTTGCCGGCGCTGGAGTTGGACATGCAATCATCCAAATTGATGATTCCGATCTTCCCCTGGGCCTGTGCCGCCAGGGGCACGGCCAAAACGGCCAACACAATCAAAACCCGAAACATAACGCCCATTATGCAGCTCCTTCCAGATTCTCTGTTTGCGGGGGACGCCTGTCCCCCGGTGCTTTTGTTCTCGGCAACAGGCCGCCGCGACCCCGGGCGCCGGCCGGCGCCCGGGAATCGACAGCCTAGAACGTCGAGCCCATGGAAAAACCAATCTGCGACGGCTGCATGTTGTGACTGGCAGCGTCGAGGCCGTAGCCGTACTCCACCCGGATCAGGCCCAGGGGGGAGTACCAACGTACACCCGCGCCCACGGCCTTGTACAGAAAGGAATCGATATCCGTGACCGACATCCAGGAATTACCGGCATCGAAGAAGGCCACGCCGTACAGGCCGTTGGACTTGCTGATGGGGAAGATGGTTTCAAAGTTGGTGAAGAATTCCGCCTTGCCGCCGATCCGTTCATGGGTCCAGGGATCCTTGGGCGAAATCTTGTCGAGTTCGTAGCCGCGCACGTTGTTGATGCCGCCGAGGTAGAAGCGCTCGTAGACCGGGATGTCGCCGCCGGCGTTGGGGAGCAGGGTTCCGACCTGGCCGCGCCAGTGGAAAACCATGTCCAGCGGCAGCGGGTAGAACACGTTGGAGGTGAACATCGGCTTGACGAAGGCGTCGTCGCCGCCAACGATGCCGCCGGCGTATTCAAAGGACAGGGTGTTCTTGGTGCCCTTGGTGGGCTTGGTGGCGCTGTCCACGGTGTCCCGGTCGATCTGGGCGTAGACGGCGCTGGTCCAGTGCCAACCGGCGGACTGGGTGATCACGCTGGAGGCCCAGGGGTTGGTGTGGTAGATGTGGTAGTGATCCAGGCGGTAATCCCAGGACAGGATCGTGTATTCGCCAAGCGGATAGGCGAACCGGACCTTGGCGCCGGTGGTGGTTTTCTTGAAGTCGTCGTAGGCCTTGTAGACCTGGTAGATGTCGGTCCCCATGGCCAGCTTGGAATCGTAGACGTGGGGGTTGGTGAACGACAGGATGCCGCGGCTGGACTTGCCGCTGAACATGCCCTGGAACTTGGCGTTATACCCCTTGCCGAAGAGGTTCTTCTCTTCAACGGAGCCGCCGAAGAACACGCTGTCTGAGGTGGAGTAGCCCGCGCCCAGGCTGATGGCGCCGGTGTTTTTGTCCTTGACCTTGACCTTGATGTCCACTTCGGCCGGATTGTCCGTGGGCACGGTCTCGATGTCGACCTTCTCGAAGTATTCGAGCTTGTCCAGGCGCTCGTTGGAGCGGCGCAGCTTGGAGCCCGAGAACAGGTCGCCGTCGGCCAGCTTGACTTCGCGGCGCACGACGTTGTCGCGGGTCTTGTCGTTGCCCTCGACGGTGACCCGGCGCACGTAGACCTTGCGGCCCTTGGTGATGCGGTAGCCGACGTCGATGGTCTTGGTGTCGACATGCTTTTGCATGTCCACGTCGGCCTCGGCAAAGGCGTAGCCGTCGTCGGCGTAGAGTTCGGCCAGGGCGTTCAAGTCGTCGCGCACCACCGAGCGGTTGAAGTATTCGCCGGAAGCGGCCAGCTCGTCGAGCTTGACGCGATCCATGAGCTTGGGCTCGTCATAGAGGAGGTCGCCGGCGAAGCTGACCGCGCCGACCTTGTAGCGGTCGCCCTCTTCCACCCGGAAGATGACGGTGATGCCGTCGTCGCCGTAGATGACCTCGGGCTGGCCCACCTTGGCGTCCACGAAGCCGCGGTTGGCGTAGTAGGCTTCCAGGGCGGCGGCGTCGCGCTCGAGCATTTCTTCCTTGAGCACGCCCGAGCCGGTGACCCAGGACCAGAAGTGGCGGGTTGAGGTGGCCAGTTCGGAGGTCAGGTCGCCGGCGGGGATCTGCTTGGCCCCCTCGACCTTGACTTCCTTGATATAGAGCTTTTTGGGCTCCTTGATGATGATGTTGAGGCGGGCGATGCGGGGATCGGTCTGCTCCAGCTCGTAGGTGACTTCGGTCTTGTAGTAGCCCTTCTTGCTGTAGAGCTCGCGGATCTTGCCCAGGTCGTCGGCCAGCACCTTGAGGTTGAGGACGCCGCCGGACTTGGTGCTCATGGCTTCCAGGATGTCGTCTTTTTTCACGTCGCCGTTGCCGGTGACGCCGATGGCCTGGATGCGGGGCTTTTCCTTGACCACAAACGTCAGGCGCTTGCCGCCCGGAACGTTGTCCAGGCGCACCTGGACGTCGTCGAAGTAGCCCATGTCGAACAGCTTCTTGACGTCGTCGTTGACGGCCTTGGGATCGTAGGGCTGGTT
>JBKICS010000113.1:0-7879 GCA_046567015.1 Acidobacteriota bacterium
CCTCTCGTTTGCCGACGCCGCCTTCGATCTGGTGGTCACTCAGGACATCCTGGAGCACGTGGCCGACCCGTGGCGGGCATTCGACGAGATCTGGCGCGTGCTGGCCCCGGGCGGCCGCCATGTCTTCACCGTGCCCATGCACGAGGGCCACGCCACCACCACCCGGGTGCGCTACGACAAGCACGGCCGGCGCGACGTGCTGCCGCCGGTGCACCACGGCGATCCCATCCGCAAGGCCGGGTCGCTGGTGGTGACGGATTTCGGCGACGACCTGACGGAGCTGCTCAGCCGCCGGGGCCAGCCCACCATCGTGGCCAGCCACGTGGCCTTTTACAAGCCTTCCGAGATGCCGGGCATCATCGAGGGCGACCTGCACGACCTCTACGTCAAGGCCTGGCAGGCCGGTGAGAAGGCCGGGTTTTTGCGCTACAACTCGGTGGTGTTCTTGACGGAAAAGCCGGCCTGAGAGGGCGGCAGGACGAAGCGAAATGCCCTGAAGCGATTCGGGAGCGTAATCGCTTCAGAATGTGAAGCGATTAACCCCGCGCTATCTGCCTGGTGCCGTGGTCTGGCTGCGACAACCGAGCTCTGGCTGGCCTGATACGGCTTGCGTTTGAAGCGGTTGTACCCCATATTCGCTTCAGAGAATGAAGCGAATATCTCCCCGGCAATACATCTGGGAACGGGCCGACTGGCCGCGATTCCGGTTTGACGCAGCCGCCCTGCTTGCGCCCCTGGGCGCGGTGCGACGACGTCAAGGCGGTCTGTTGTCCCGGGCGGCGGCCCTAGGGCTGGCTGCGGACCAATCGGAGCAGGCGGCGGTGGTGACCGAGGAGGTGCTGGCCAGCTCCGGCATTGAGGGCGAACGCCTGGACCCGGCCGGGGTGCGTTCCTCCGTGGTCCGGCGGCTCGACCTGCCCACGGCCGGCCTGCCTGCCCCCGGTCCGCGCGAGGACGGGGCCGTGGCCGTGGTCCTGGACGCCGTGACCGGCTACGCCGCGCCGCTGGATGCCGCGCGGCTTTTTTCCTGGCACGCCGCCTTGTTCCCCACCGGCTCTTCGGGACTTCGCCGCATCCGTGTGGCCGCCTGGCGGGGGGAAGCCCCCATGCGGGTGATCTCCGGCCGGGACAACCGGGAAACGGTTCATTTCGAAGCGCCGCCTTCCGACCGGGTCGGGCCGGAAATGGAGCGGTTTTTCGCCTGGTGGCGGGACGACGCGGCAGGCCTGGACGGCCTGCTGCGGGCCGGGCTGGCCCATCTCTATTTTCTGGCCATTCATCCCTTCGAGGACGGCAACGGCCGGTTGGCCCGAGCCGTCACCGACATGGCTCTGGCCCGGGACGAGGGCTCGGCCCTGCGGCTTTTCAGTGTATCGGCCCAGATACTGGCCGAGCGCGAGGCCTATTATACGGCCTTGGAGCGCAGCCAGCAGGGCAGCCTGGATGTCACCGCGTGGCTGGTCTGGTTTCTGGGGCTTCTGGACCGGGCCATGGAACGGGCCGAGGGCCTGGTGGCGCGGGTGGTGGATAGGGCGGAGTTTTGGCGGCGGTTTGCCGGGCACCCGGTCAACGAACGCCAGCGCAAGGTGCTAAACCGCCTCCTCGACGCCGGCGAATCCTTCGAAGGCGGACTGACCACGCGCAAATACGCGGCCATGACCAGGACCAGCCGGGCCACGGCGTACCGAGACCTGGCCGAACTGGCGGCCTGGGGCATGATCGTGGAGAACCCCGGCAAGGGGAGAAGCGTGAGCTATCGCGTTGGGCCTCAAAACAAACTCAGCCCCATTTCGCCCCCCCGGCTGGCACATTCCTCGGCGTGGGCGGTCAGGAAGGCCTCTTCCCAGCGGAAGACGTGGTTGACCACATTGCCCAGGATCTTGGGCAGGATGTCCGGGAAGCGTTCGGCCGTCTTGAGGAATTTTTCCTTGGTCAGGGTCAGGCACTGCGTATCGACCTCGGCGCGCACCGCATAGAGGGCCTTGGTGTTGGCCAAAAGGCCCAGGCCGCCGAAGAAATAGCCCTGGCCGCGCCGGAGCATGGCCTTCTCGCAGTCGCCGGACTGGCGCGTCACCGTCACCTCGCCGCACAGCAGGTAAAAGCAGCGCTCCAGGGGTTCGCCCTGTTCGCACAGCGCTTCGCCGGCGGCAAACGACTCCACCGAGGACAGGTAGGCCAGCACCTTGACCACGTCGAGCGGCACGCCGTTGAGGATCGGCAGTTCGCGCAGGATGTCCAGGTAGTCGTTGAATCCGCAGGCCTTGCCGTCACGCCCTTCCCGCTGCTCCGTAGACGAGCTCATAGAGCATCCCCTTTTTTTCCATGAGGGCGGTGTAGGAGCCGACCTCGACGATGCGGCCGGCTTTCATGACCGCCACCTTGTCGTAATTCTTGATGGTGTCCAGGCGGTGCACCACGGCGATGACCGTGGAACGGCCGCGCCACTTGTTCTCCAGCAGGTTCTGGATGCGCGCCTGGGAGGCGTTGTCCAGCGCCGCCGTGGCCTCGTCCAGGATGAGCACCGGCGGCTCCTTGAGAAAGGCCCGGGCCAGGGCCACCTTCTGGCGCTGCCCGCCCGAGAGCCGGTCGCCCATGGACCCGACCTGGAAGTCGAGCCCGATCTCCAGCACCCGCTCCAGCATGTCCTCCTCGATTAACAGGCTGACGATGGTCTTCTGGATCTGGTCGATGATCTTGGGACTGGTGGTCTTTAAGCGGCCAAAGAGAATGTTGTCCATGACGGTCATGGAATAGAGGTAGTCGTCGCGCCTAAAAAAGGTCACCGCACCGGGCAGGTCCGAGGCCACCCGCTCGGCGAACATGGCCCGCCCCTGGAGCAGCAGGCCTTCCAGGATGTGGGACAGCCCGACGATGGTGTGCCGGCCCGGGGTGAAGCGCAGGGCCAGGGTGAGGAGCAGGCGTTCGTCCTCCTTGGAGAGCTTGTGCAGCCGCACCCGGCCAAGGCGGCCGGCCAGTTCCCGGTAAGCGTCGAATTCGTCCATGGTGATGGGCGTTTGCTCGAAAAAGGTGGCGTCCGGGGAGGGCACGTCCTTTAAGATGTCCACGGTGCGGGCGGCCAGTTCCGCGCCGGTCTGCACGAGCAGCATCTTGAGGCCCGCGTCGTGGAGGAAACCGACGAAGAAGGGATTGGCCGGCAGGTTTTCCGGGGCCAGATCATCGCGGCCCGGAGTGCCGAAGATGATGTTTTCCGCCACGGTGCTGAAATAGAGATACCGGGTGGGGTCGAAAAATTCCACCCAGTCGGCCAGGGATTCGGCGTGGCCGGCGTGGTAGGCCTCGCGCACCCGCACCACCTTGCGCACCAGATTCTCCTTGCGCCCCTCCTTGAAGACCGAATTGAGGGCAAAGCGCAGGATGTCGGCGAAAAGGCCCACCTGCTGCACCACGGCGATGATCTCGTCCAGGCTTGGCAGCTTGTCCTCGCCGGTCAGGCCCTGGGCCGAGCGCCGGGCGTCGATGGAATAGAGCAGGTTGTCCTTGATGGTGCCTTCGAAGATGAAGGGATGCTGGGACACGATGCCCATGTTGTCGGCGATGTCGGACTTGGGCAGGGCGTCGATGTCGTTGCCGTCGAAGGTGGCCGTGCCGGCGGTGTATTTGAGGATCTGGCACAGGCAAAGGGCCAGGGTGGACTTGCCCGAGCCGGAAAAGCCGACCAGGGCCACCAGCTCGCCGGGCGCGATGTCAAGCGACACGCCTTTTAAAAGCTGGATGCCGCCCGGCACCTCCAGCACCAAGTCCTTGGCCGAAAGCGCGCCGGCCAGGGCCAGGGGCGGCCGGGGATCGGCCGGCTCGGCCGTGAATTCCGGATCACCCTGGAAATATTCCATAATCCGTTCGTAGCTGACGGCGGCGTCCTGGTAGGTCTGGTAGAAATCCATCAGCTCCTTCCAGGGATCGTAGAGCTTTTCGTTGGCCGAGAGAAAGGCCACCAGCGCGCCGAGGTCGAAACGGCCGTTGATCGCCAGGTAGCCGCCCACCAGGAAGAGCACGAAGGGACCGAGGTTCTGGAAGAAGTTGTTGGAGACCTTGATGGCGAACTTGTACAGGTTCCAGACCACCCGGACCTTGAAGAGCTTGTCGGCCATGACGCCGAAGCGGCTGTTTTCCAGGCGGAAGCTGGCGTTGCCGTGGATCTCGTGGATGCCGGAAATGGTTTCGCCAATGAGCGTCGAAAGCTTGCGTCCGGTGTCCACGCGCTGCTTGTTGGCGGCGTTGGCCCGTTTTTGCAGAGCCGGGATGACGATGATGGCGATGGGATAGAGCGCCATGCTGATCACGGCCATGAGCGGATTGAGATAGAAGAGGTAGGCGGCGAAGGCGAGCAGCGTCAGCAGGTTGGTGACCGGCACGGCAATGGCCTGGCCCACGAATTCGCCGGTGTTGGCCACTTCGGTTATAAGCGATGTCACCACCATGCCGGGCGAGGCCTGGCGGAAAAACGACATGGGGAGCTTTAAGATGTGGGCGTAGAGCTGCTTGCGCAGATCGGTCAGGGTCTCCTGGCCGATGTAGTTTTGCAGGGCGTTTATGGCGAGCTTTAAGCCCGAGGCCGACACCACGCAGGCCAGATAGTAGCCGCAGTAGGTGAGCAGCAGATCGACGCGCTTGAGCGATATGGCCTGGTTGATGATCTTTTTTTGCATCTCCAGCGGCAACACGCGAACGGCCACGGTGACCACGATGATCAGCAGCAGGATGCCCTGGAGCTTCAAGTTGCTGGTCCAGACCCAGGAAAAGAGCGACCGTTTGTAGATGGCGTCGGGGATGTCGGGACGAAGCTTCATGCGGCGGTCCGCCTTTTCGGAAAAGGATGCGTCACTGTGCCGCGAAAGGCCGACAAAGGCAATCAGCCGGCCGGGCGTCGGCGCTTTTCGATGAGGTCCATGGCCATGCGGGCCAGATCGCCGAACTGGGGCTTGGAGATCTGGGCGTCGGCCCCGACGGATTGGCCTTTGTGGCGCAGTTCGTCGGTAATGAGCGAGGAAAAAAGCACCACGGGCAGGTGGGCCAAGGCCGGGGTCTCGCGGATGCGCCGGGTCAGGGTATAGCCGTCGAGCAGCGGCATTTCGATGTCGGAAATGACGATGTCGGGCAGGCGACCCTCGGGCGCGAGCAGCCGGTCCAGGGCCTGCTGGCCGTTGTCGGCCAGTTCGACCTGGAAATTGGCCGCGTCCAGGCGTTCCTGCAGCATGCGGCGCATGACGCCGGAATCGTCCGCCACCAGGGCGGTGAGACGGTCGCCTGAGGGCGGCGGGGCGTCGTCGGGCAGGTCGGCGTCGAGTTCGAAGATGATCTTTTCCAAGTCCAGCAGCAAAATGAAGCGCCCTTCCTGGCGCACCAGGCCGGTGATGCAGTTGCTGGCCAGGTTGGTGATGGCCTGATGGGGCGGTTCCACGTCGCGCCAGTGGACGCGGTGGATGTTGGTGACGCCCGAGGCCAGAAAGCCGGTGGTGCGGCTGTTGAACCGGGTCACCAGGATGATCTCGTGGGGGCGGCGCAGCCGGGGCAGGCCCAGCCAGACGGCCAAATCCAGCACCGGCAGCACCAGGTCGCGCAGGGGGATGGTGCCCATGAAGCAGGGATGCGGCGCGCCCGGGATGGGGATCAATCCCGGCGACTCGATGACTTCCAGCACCTTGGCCACGTTGACGCCGTAGGAGGTCAGGCCCCGCTCTGGCCCCTCGTCGATGAAAAACTCGATGATCTCGAGCTCGTTGGTCCCGGCTTCGATCAGGATTTCCGATTGGGCCATGGGGGCTCCCGGCGTTGGGGGCAGAGGTTTTAGAAAGAAGAATTTATTGACGATAGACGAGTCGCGCGACCGTGTAAATGCGTCCCGGGACCGGCCTGGCCGGCCCGGGCGGTTGACAGGGCCGTTTGGCTTCTTATAGCCAAAAAAGGAACCGGCCTGCCCGCCGGACCTCCCCCAGCCGTCCTGGGGGATCGGCGATAAGGAGGAGTCGTCATGCGCCGTATCGCACTGGCCCTCGTTTTGGCCCTGGCTCTTGTGCCCGGCGCGGCCCAGGCCGCGTCCTGGAGCTTTTCAACGCCCTACGGCTCGGGTTCCGGAAGCCTGGACCCGAGTTCGGTCAACTTCAGCACCAACGGCTCCCTGGCCATCGACGCCACCACCGTGGGTTGGGACTTTTCCCTGGACAAGGGCTCGACCACGGTGTCCGGCTCGGCCACGGTCAATGGCCAGGCCTATTCCGGGAGCTTTGACTGGAGCAATCTTTTCGACTGGCTCTTCGGCTAGTGTTGCGCCCCTTAAAAAATACGCCAGTATTTATTAAGGGAAAAAGAAGTCTGTGCGTATGGTATCCTCAAAAAAAGCAGACACTTTTTTTGAGGACGCAATACTAGTGGCCCGCCCGCCGGCGTCCGGTCGCGGCCGGGGCGAAAGCGCCCCGTCTCTTGCCACGGTCCCGGATAGGCATGCTCGAACGTGAACTGGAGATATTCGTCCATGGCCCGGGCGGCATCCGGCGGCTGTTTGTCTACCGCCGCTGGATGTTCCTGTTGCCGCTGGCCGTCTTGACCGTCCTTGGCTCGGGCGGGGCTTGGCTGTGGCGTTTCCAGTCCGGCTACGACGAGCTGGTCCGACGGCGTCAGGCGGCGCTTGGCGAGCTGGCCGGGCAGAAGACGGCGGCCATGCGCCTGCGCGACCGGGTGCGGCTTTTGGGCGACGAGGCCGGGCGCATCGCCTCGTTTAACGCCAAGCTCGGCGTCATGCTCGACCGGCCCCGGGACCGGGGCGACAGGGGGGGCATGGCCGCTCCCCGGCTGCCGGCCGCGGTCGTCGACGAGGATCTGGGCCGGCGGCTGTTCGATTTTCTCGACGGGCTTGGCAACCGGCTGGCCGTGGAGGAGGTGGAGCAGCAGGAGCTGGCCCGCAGCCTCCTGGAGCGCAAGCTGGAATTTCAGGCCAAGCCCAGCCTGTGGCCGACCCGGGGCTACATCACCTCGGGCTTTGGCGGCCGACCCTCGCCGTTTGGCCGGGGCGGCGATTTCCACAACGGCGTGGACATCAAGGCCCCCATGGGCAGCCCGGTCCTGGCCGCCGGAGCCGGGCGGGTCATCGAGGCCGGGATCATGTCCGGGTACGGACAGCGCATCGTGGTCAGCCACGACTTCGGCCTGGAAACCGTCTACGCCCATCTCAAGAAAATCGAGGTCAAGCCCGGCCAGGACGTCAGGCGCGGCGAGCGCATCGGCCTGTCCGGCAACTCCGGCCGCACGACCGGGGCGCACCTGCACTACGAGGTCCATGCCGGCGGCACGCCGGTCAATCCCCGGCAGTATATGCTCGATTAGCGGTGTCGGCGCGTGAGCAGTGTTGGAGGAAGAGCGCCTCCGGCGGCCGGGGGGATGATCCCCCCGGACCCCTCAACTTGAAGAATTTTTTAAGGGGGTTGCGGCGGGGGTGGTCGTTGCGTCGGCTGTGGACCTTGGTCCTTGACGCGCTTCCCTGGTCAGGCGCGCTACGAGGCCGCGCCCTCGGCCAGGCGTTGGCGCACCGCGCCCCAGGCCGACTCCAGGGTCTGCCAGGCCGTATCCAGATCGCGCTCGGCCGCGACCGCCATGTCATTTCGGGAAAAAAGCCCGTCGAGCTTGGTCCGCGCCCCGAGGAGCTGACCCACGGCAGCCTGGCTGCGGGCCTGCCCCGGGCCGGCGTGCTGGTGATGGGCCACGCCCAGGGTCCCGGCGTAGACGGCCCGGCGGCCGGCCAGGAAACCGGTCAAATCCCGGGCCAGATCGTCGAACTGGCTGGGGGAGAAGCGCAGGTCGAAGGGCGCGGGGCCGGCAAGCGCCCGGCCGCGAAACAGGTGGCAGCAGCCCGACACCGAGGCGCATG
>JBKICS010000114.1:0-13661 GCA_046567015.1 Acidobacteriota bacterium
CGGGCAGACCGCAACGCCGGGGAGGGGGCGCACACCCCCTCCCCGGCGTTGGCAGGTCATTGCCCCTTGGGCTTGTTCGGCAGGGTTGTGGGCGAACCGCCCGGCAGGGCGGTGGTGGTGGAATTCCCGGCGGCCAGCGCACACTGCTTGTACTGCTGGACACAGGTATTTTTGCCCTGATAGTCGCTCGGCGTCCTGCTGTTGACGCACTGCATGTAGTTTGTCTTGCACAGCTTCTGTGCGGCCAGGCTTTGCCCCAGGGCCAGGGACGGCAGTCCCAGGGATAAAGCGATGAGCAGGGCCGGGAGCCCCTTGGCTATCTGTCTTCGGATCATGATGCTTCTCCTTTGCGGCGGAAAGCCATCGCAGGATGGTTGTATTGTAGACATACGATCTTTATCTGCCGCCACAATCTCTACGGAATCTGCAGCATGTAGTTGGCCGGAACCGAAGACGCGTGGTATACTTCTATCGTCCGCATCATGTCGTGCTCTTCGTGTTCCAGCATATGGCAATGCCAGACGTATTCCTGGCCGAAGTTGTGCATGGGGTTGGTGACGCTTTGCGGCATGGTCGGGTCCAGAAGCCGCACGCTGTTGGGCGTCTTAAACGGCACCGTGGGCAGGGTGAACTTCATGGCCACGGTGGTGTTCGTGCCCGGCAGCATGCGGACGGTTTCCTTCCAACCCAGTTCGTTGGGATCGACCGGCACCGGAACGTTGGCCCAGTCCGTGCGGGCCACAACCTGCACATTGGCCAGGTGGAAGTGGATGGGATGCACGTCGCCGGTGTTGTTGGTGATGGTCCAGACCTGCGTTTCACCCTGGGATGCAATCTCCGTGGGCAGACCCACATACTCGAACCCGGACATGAACATGCCCTGGTTGTTCATGCGCTGGGCGAACGTTCCCAGGCTCTGCTTGAGGCGGCCGTAATCGTCGAAGTCCTCGTTCAAGGTCTTGAACTTGACGGCGTAGCCGCCCACGGTCGCGTCGCGGGTGGACACGACCGTTCCCACCGGCACGATGGGCGCGGGCTGGGTGGCCGCATAGACCGGGGCGACGGCACTGGTGAAGTTGCTGACGAAGGTGGCCCAATTGACGGCTTCGCCGCCGGTGCCCTTGACCCGGAATTCCATGATGGTCCGGGTGTTGGGGCCCTTGCCGGGCAGGGTGGAGGGCGCGCCGCCGGAAGCGGTCTGGTCGCCGTTGTTGGTGAAGTAGTCCAGGCGCGGATCGCCCATGGGCGCCGGCGCGGGAGCATCGCTGTACAGGATCAGTCTGGTATTGTCGGGAATGTTGGAGAAGTCGATGACGATATCGGCCCGTTCCGCTGGGGCTATCCAGAGGGTGTACGGGGCGGGCATGGTGGTGGACACGGGAACAGCGCCCCACTGGGTCGGCGGATTGTTCATTTCCACCGGCGTCGGCAGGAAGCCGCCCTCGTTGCCAATCTGAAGGATCGGCGGGCCGGGCTTGCTCAGGTCGGCGTCGCCGACATAATACTGGCCTGCGGGAAGCGGGCCGGGCGTGGTGATCGGCGTGGCGCCTTCGTAGTAGAGTTGCAGGTTCACGTGTCGGTCGTTGGCGGCGTTGAGGATACGGAACCGGTACCGTTGGGGCGCCACCTCAAGATAGGGGTAGGCCACGCCGTTGACCGTCGGGGTGTCCATCATAGCCTCGGCCACGCCGGAGATCTGCGGCTTGGACTGGACATTTTGCACCGGAGGATAGACCCACTTGCCGTTGTCCCAGCGGCCCTTGGGGTCGGTCGCGCCGGCGTCGTCCTGGTTGCCCTTGTAGACATGGGGCAGCCAGAGGTCGCCCTGCTTGCCCCAGTCCGTATTATTCCAGGTGGGGTCGTTGGCGGCGATGTCCGCGGCGCTGGGCACGAAGGTCTTGTCCTGGATGATGAGCGGGATGCCAAGTCCCCCGTTGTTGGCCGCGTCGCTGGGGAGCACCGTGCCGAACAGGCCTTGTTCCTGCGGGTCCGTGATGAGGTACCCGGCGGCCAAGCCGGCGTAGACGCCCAGGCGCGTGGTGCCCACGGCGTGTTCGTGGTAGAACATGAAACGAGCGCTCTGGTCATTGGTGTAATAGGCGTTCCACTTGCCGGCCCCGGGGTCGGTTATGCCGGGTATCTGCACGTAGCTTGGGCCGCGCTGGTTGGGCTGCAAGGGGTCGGCCCCGGCCGTGAACCACTGGAAGGGCGTGCCGTCGCTGATCCAGGGGGTGAAGCCGCCGTGCAGGTGCACGGATGTGCGGTTGTAGGACTGGGCCGCGCCGTTGACCATCATGCCCATGTAGGTGGTGTCCGCCGGCAGGAAGAAGGGAGCGGTGAGCAGGTTTTCATAGGTGACGATGCCCGGCCGGCCTTGCTGGGCCACGATGATGGGGCCGAGATACGAGGGCGCGACGGATGTGGTCGTTCCCCCGTCGGGCGTGTAGGTGTGCTGGGCGCTGGGACTCTGGTCAAGGTAGCCGCGCAGCTTGGTGGGATGGGGCGTGGTGGTGCCCTCGTCGTAGAGCTGCGAGTGCATCTGCTGCGTGTAATCGACGATGCCGATGTTGTAATAATCCCCGGTGGCGTCCGAGGTCACCGGTTTGGCGATGGGGATGCAGTGGCCAAGTGTGCTGAAGACCGGTGTGGTATCGTTGCACACCGGCGTCAGGGAGTCGACGAATTTGTCCAGTATGGGACTTTGGGCCCAGCGGGCGTAGCCGCCGTCGACCACTTGTCCATAGGCCTCGGCCTGGGTGAGCCCGCTTTCCTGTGAATAACGGCAGGGCAGCAGGGCCGAGACGGCCACAGCCACGACCAGACCCGTCCATCGGGACCAGCTGGGTAGATGCTGCAGGATCATTGCAAAACCCCTGTTTTGGAAAGGATTGTTCCCGTTGTGAGGATAATGGCACGCTCTTTTGCGGAGCGTGCTCACGAGCCACGAGTTTATCTGCTGCTAGCTCGGATTCTCCAGGACTTTGTTACGGACACAGGGTGGTGGGAGATAACAAAAATAGGAAAATGAAGCTCGGCGGTGCCGTGATCCGAGACAAATTTGGAGAGTATTGAGAGAGGGTTCTGAATCGTTCGTTGCCACAAGTGATAAGTCGTCCAACATGGTAAAATCCATCCTTGGTTTTAATTTTTTTTGCTCAATCAGCATTTGGAAACCGTATATTGTTGCGTAATTATTTGTTGAAAAAGAAAGAAGCATCGTCAGCAAAGTATTGTTGTAATAAAATTGTGCTCATGAACTTTACGCCCAGTGTATTCCGTTGTTTTTTTATAAATGAAGTTCGCCGAAATATTTCCGTTAGCAGGGAATTTTTTTAAATAGCGTGCGGTCTTATCCCTGTTGCGACAAGAGCCCAAAAAATTATTTTGGTGCACAGAGTTTTGATTTTTCTGAATCGACCTCATGGCGTCCAATCTCGGTGCTGTGATAACTATAAGGTCTTTTTGAGCAGTATTGTCAAAAAGAGTCCCTTTGTGCCCTGTAGCACAGGGTAAAATTTTTTCGCAACGCTTATTTTGTTTTTGTTCGTAGATGCATCGTTATCTGTCAGCTATGTTTGATGTTTTTTTAATATCGGAATGGAGGGTGTTCCCGAGGGCTGCGGAAGGAGGCCACAGGGCGAGCCTCTGCGGCGCTCACGGGGAAACGAGACGGGGCATGGTCAGGGGGCGGCGGTCTGCTCCGGGCCGGCGCGGACGCGGCGACGAAGCGAGCCAAGTGCAATTGCCGCGCAATCGATCCTGACGGGAGCCTTGGATATTCCGGTCGCCAGAGGGGCATGCCGCCGGAGCAACGGTGGTTGCCGTCAAGGGTGAACGCCTGCTTCCTCGGCCCTCAGCCGGCGGCTAGCCAAGCCTCGCCAAGAACCCCATAAGATTATTCCCATTGCGGGGGGCCGGGGGGATGATCCCCCCGGCGGCCGGCGTTCACGGCACGAACGCGTCGGCTGGGGGGGGCGTCGCGCTGCCCCGCCGGCCTGGGACTGCGGGAATTGACTTGGCTTTCATAAAATGAAACAAACTGGATCATCTCTCCAACGCGCGGGGACTTCATGGATAAGACGGAAGGGAAATGGAATGCGTTGACGAGCTTTTTCATACGGCATTCCGTGGCGATTTTTGTTGTTGCCACGGCCTGCTGTCTGCTGCTTATCACCTATCTCACCAATCATCTGAAGCCGGACGTGGTCGGAGCCTGGGTCATAGTCGGGATACTGACGTCGCTGCTCTTTTCCGGCGTGGCCCTGGTCGTTGTCCTGGCCATCGCCGCCGTGGATAAATTGCGCCACCTCAAGGTGATTACCTACGAGTCCCAGCCGGGCGGCACGGTCAAGGATCGCTTCGAACGCGAACGCCTCAAGGCCGTGGATTTCTATCCGCCCTTTTTTCCGATCAACGAGAACAAGACCTTCGTCAATTGCGAGATCGAGGGCCCGGGGTCGATGCTTTTTCTGGGGACGAGCAGCCTGACTGCCTGCGTCTTCAACCTGTGCGACGTCATTGTGGTCAATGAAGGCGTCACGGTGAACACGGCGGCGCAGTTCAAGGATTCGACCTTCAGCGGCTGCCATTTCTACAACGTCGCCCTGTACATGTCCGCGGACATGGCCGCGCGACTGCGGGCCAGCTCCAAGGCCGCCACGGGCGAGGAACTGCAAATTATCGGCTTTTGCCAGCGCTGATCGGCGGCTAGGGCGTGTGGAAAGAAAAGGCGGAAGATGCCTCCGGCGGCCGGGGGCCTGAGGCCCCGGACCCCCCAACTGGAAGAAGTTGATAAGGGGTTCTTGGCGGGGGGCGGCAAGCCGGTCGGTTGTGGGGCGGGGAGTTGGGGGGCGACTGGGCCGCTTGGGGCCTAGGCCGGGGGCAGGCGCCAGTCGACGGACATCATGAGGCTCAGGACGCAGATGGCCAGCATGGAAAAAAGGTAGACCGTACGGGCCCAGGCGCGGTCGTTGCCGCCCTTGGGCCGGGCGAGGGCCAGGACGAGCCAGATAAAACCCACGGCCGTGGCCGCCGTCAGGTAGGCGGGGCCGGCGTAGCCGCCAAGGGCCAGGGCCTGGGCGGCCAGCAGGAAGGCCAGGATGTGCCAGACGATGCGCCGCCTGGTGGCGGCGATGCCGACCACCAGCGGCATGACCGGGAGCCTGGCTGCCGCGTAGTCGCTATAGCGGGCGATGGTGATGGCATAGGAGTGGGGAATCTGCCACAGGCAAAATATCGCCAGCAGAAGCAGGGCCCCCAGATCGAATTGGTTGCTGACGGCGCAGTAGGCGGCCAGGGGCGGTGCCGCGCCGGCCAGGCTGCCGGCCACCGTGCTCAGGGCGCTTCGCCGCTTGAGAACGAGACTGTAGACGCCGACGTAGACCACGAAGCCGGCCGCGACGATGCCCAGGCAAAGCTGGTTCGCGCCAAGGAGCAGCACGGCCGTGCCGCAAAGGCCCAGAAAGGCGGCGTAGAGCCGGCCGGCCGGCTCCGGGATCGCCCCGGTGGCCAGGGCTCGGCGGCGGGTCCGGGCCATCTCCCGATCAATCCCCCGATCGATCAAGTTGTTGCACACGCAGCCCGAAGCCACGACCAGGCTGATGCCGGCCAGGGTCGCCAGCAAAAGCGGCAAATCAATCTGCCCCCGGGCGGCCAGGAAGAAGCCGCCGGCGGCCGCGACGGCGTTGGCAAAAACGATCCACGGCTTGACTACAAGCAAATAGTCCTTGATCACCGCGTACGACTCACATCCGATAATGCAAACTGTACATGATCCAGATCGAGCCGCCGACGAACAGAACCATGATGACGATCGTAAACAGCAGAGCCAGGACATTCCAGTATTTGGCCGATGAGACGTCCAGGTGCAGGAAATAATGCAGCTGCACGATCATCTGCAGGATGGCGGCGGCAAAAATGCAAAAGACCGTGGCCGAATGCGACAAGGCTCCGGTCATGACCAGGGCGAACGGGATGGCGGTCAACACGATGGAGAGGGCAAATCCCGTGGCGTATGATTTGAAGGAGCCCACGGCGCCGCTATTGCTGTCGTGTGTCTGGCTCATTTACAGAACCCCCATCAGGTAGACGACGCTGAAAAGCCCGATCCAGACGATATCCAGAAAGTGCCAGAACATGCCCAGGCGCGTGAGCCGGCCCCGGACCGGCCCGGTCAGCCCCTTGGCAACGGTCTGGAGCATCATGACCGCCATCCAGAGCAGGCCCGAGGCCACATGGAGGCCATGGGCCCCGACCAGGGCGAAAAAGGCCGAGAGAAAGCCGCTGCGCTGCGGCCCGGCCCCGGCCCGGATCATGTGGGCGAACTCGCTGCCTTCCACGGACACGAACCCCAGCCCCAGCAGGAAGGCGACGGCCAGTCCGGCCAGAACCTGCCGGGCATTGCCCTTGTGCATGGCCAGCATGGCCAGGCCATAGGCCGCGCTGCTGCAAAGGAGCAGGGCGGTTTCGAGCAGGGTGTCGGGCAGGGCGAAGAGTTCCCGTCCGGTCGGCCCGCCGGCGGAGTTGTGGGCCATGACCACATAGGTGGCGAAAAGCCCGGAAAACAGGATCAGGTCGCTCATGAGATAGATCCAGAAGCCAAAGGCCTGGATCGCGGCCGCGTCGTGCGTTTCCCCGGTTCCGGCCGCGCCGTGGGGCATGGTCAAAGCATCGGTCGCCATCGTGCTCGTCTCCTGTGATAGATCGGCCTGTTCCCGCGCCTTTCGGCTCAGGCCATGGCCTTGGCGCGCAGATTCTCGATTCGTTCGACCTCGGCGGCCGGGATGACGACCATGGTGTCGTCGTCGGACGCCCGGGCGATCACCACGCCGATCAGGCCGAGAAAGCCCGCCCCGGCCAGCCACCAGATGTGCCAGATCAGGGCAAACCCCAGCAGGAAGGCCAGGATGCCGAGGATAAAGCCGTGCCAGGTGTTTTTGGGCATGGTGATGTCTTCATAGCGGTCGGGCCGGGCATGGGCCACACCCCGCTCTTTCATGTCCCAGAACGCGTCGCGGTCATACACGGTGGGGATGACCGCGAAGTTGTAGACGGCGGGCGGGGAGGCCGTGGCCCATTCCAGGGTGCGGCCGTCCCAGGGGTCGCCGCTGACGTCGCGGTTGGCTTGGCGGTTCCTGAAACTGACGAAGAGCTGGAGCAGCATGCAGCCGATGCCGGCGGCAATCAGCGCCGTGCCCAGGGCGGCGATGATGAGAAGCGGCTGCCAGGCCGGGTTGTCGTAATGCTGCATGCGCCGGGGCATGCCCATGAATCCAAGGATGTACAGGGGGATAAAGGCCATGTAAAAGCCGATCAGCCAGCACCAGAAGGAGAGCTTCCCCCAGGTCTCGTCCAGGCGAAAGCCGACGGCCTTGGGGAACCAGTAGGCGTAGCCGGCCATGAAGCCGAACAGCGTGCCCGGGACGAGCATGTTGTGGAAGTGGGCGATGAGAAACTCGCTGTTGTGGAGCACGTAGTCGGCCGGGGGCAGGGACATGAGCACCCCGGCCAGGCCGCCCACGGCAAAGGTGGTCAGGAAGCCGATGGTCCACAAAAGCGGCGTGGTGAAGCGGATGCGGCCGCGATACATGGTGAGCAGCCAGTTGAACACCTTCACGCCCGTGGGGATGGCGATCAGCATGGTGGAGATGCCGAAGAAGATGTTGACGTTGGCGCTGGTGCCCATGGTGAAGAAATGGTGCACCCAGACGGCGAACGACAGGAACATGATGACGCCGGTGGCATAGACCAGGGAGTCGTAGCCGAAAAGCTTCTTGCTGGAAAAGGTGCTGACGACCTCGGAAAAGATGCCGAAGGCGGGCAGGATGACGATGTAGACCTCGGGATGGCCCCAGGTCCAAAATAGGTTGACGTACATCATCGAGTTGCCGCCCATCTCGTTGGTGAAGAAATGGAAATCGAGATAACGGTCCAGGGACAGCATGGCCAGGGCGGCGGTCAACACCGGGAAGGCCAGAACGATGAGCACGTTGGTGAAAAAGATGGTCCAGGTGAAAAGCGGCATGCGCATGAGCGTCATGCCCGGGGCGCGCATCATGAGGATGGTGGCCAGGAAGTTGATGCCGGTAAAAAGCGTGCCCGCGCCGGTGAGCTGCAGGGCCCAGATCCAGTAGTCCACCCCGACGTCCGGGCTGTAGGCAAGCTCGGTGAGCGGCGCGTAGCCCGACCAGCCGGCCCGGGAAAATTCGCCGACGCCAAGCGACACCATGACGAGCAGCGCCCCGGCAACGGACAGCCACAGGCTCACCGCGTTAAGAAACGGGTAGGCCACGTCCCGGGCCCCGATCTGCTGCGGCACCACGATGTTCATGAGGCCCGAGAGAAAGGGCATGGCCATGAAAAGGATCATGATGGTGCCGTGGGCGCTGAACACCTGGTTGAAGTGCTCCGGCGGCAAGAAGCCCTGGGACGCGCCCAGGGCCATGGCCTGCTGCGCCCGCATCATGATGGCGTCGGAAAAGCCGCGCAGCAGCATGACCAGGGCCAGGATGACGTACATGATGCCGATCTTCTTGTGATCGACGCTGGTCAGCCACTGCCTCCAGAGGTTCGGCCACTGCTTGAAATAGGTGATGACGCCAAGGACCGCCAGGGCGGCCAGGATCGAGCCGTACACGGCCCCCATGACGATGGGGTCGTGGTAGGGAATGGCGGAGAGGGTCAGTTTTCCGAACATGTCTGCGATCCTTCGGGCCGCCTCACTGACCGTGGGCGGGATGCTGCATGGTGTCGCCGGAAGGCGTGGCGTGCATCGGCATGGCGGCGTACTTGGCGATGACGGACTCGAACAGGCCGGGTTCGATGGAGGAAAAGTACTGGACCGACTCGCTGACGCCCTGCTTGCACAGTTCCGTGAGGCGTGCCCGGTCGAGGCGGTCCGGCGACCGTTTGACCTTGGCCACCCAGGCCTCGAAGTTTTCCGGGGTATCGGCGACGGCCGGGAAGGACATTTGGGGAAAGCCGGCCCCGCTGAACTGTTGGTTCTGGCCGATAAACCGGCCCGGCTCGTCGGCAAGCAGGTGCAGTTTGGTCTGCATGCCGGCCATGGCGTAGATCTGGCTGCCGAGCTGGGGAATGAAAAACGAGGTCATGACCGTGTCCGAGGTGAGACGAAAACTCAGCGGCGTCTTGGCCGGGAACACCAGCTCGTTGACCACGGCGATCTGCTGTTGTGGATAGATGAACAGCCACTTCCAATCGAGGCTGATCACCTCCACGGGCAGAGGCGCGGCCGCCGCGGCGATGGGCTTGTAGGGGTCGAGGCGGTGGGTCTCGCGCCAAGCCACGGCGGAGAGCGCTATGATGATGGCCACCGGGATCAGCCACATGGCGGCCTCGATCTTGTTGGACTTGCACCAGTTGGGTTCGTAGGCGGCCTTGGCGTTCGAGGCTCTGTATTTGAGCGGAAACCAGATGGACATGAAGATGACCGGGACGACGACCAGCAGCATGAGGACGAAGGCGATGATGATGAGCTGTCGCTCGGATTCGCCGATGGGGCCCTTGGGATTGAAAAGGACCATCTCGCTGCAGCCCTGCAGGAGCGCCGTCGCGCATAGCATTGTCGTCGCAATGGGAAGGAAGCGTATCTTGCCGTTCATGCACGTACCTCGACGCCTTGGCGGACCTTTTCGCGGTTGGTTTTCCAGTATCCTGGAATCTGCCGCTTTTCCGCTTGGTTGTCAACGGCGGCGGGCGAGAGGGCAGGCTATTTCGGCGGCTGGTGGAGAAAAAACGTCGCTTGCGCCCGGCGGATCTCGGCTTCGCAGGGGGAGGTCGCGGCCTGAAGCGTCTGCTCGTCGCGGCCGAAGGCATACGTCGTCAGGGTGTAGAGCAGCTTGCCCCGCGACAGGAAGGTCTGCCGCACGAGTTGCAGGCGCACGATGCCGGACTCGTCGGCGACGTTTCGCAGGTAGATGGCGTCGTAGCTGCGCCGGCCCTGGGTCGTGGACGGGCGGCAGCTCACGTTGTAGCCCTTGAGCGTGTCGGTCACGTAGGCCTTGACCAGTTCGCAGTTGGCGAAATCCGAGCTGGTCGGCAGGAATTCCTCGGGAGGCTCGCTCACGCAGACGTAGAAGCGGCAATCGCCCTGGTGGGCCTCCACCGAAGCCAGGCACGAAGCCGTCTTCTCCTCGGAGACGGTCCAGCCCTTGGGCGGGATGAAGCTGAAGAGATAGGTCGTGTTGACATAGCGCACCGCCGTTTCCGGGGGATCGTAGCAGCCGGCGGCGGGCAGGAGCAGGGCGGCGGCCAGAAGGAGCGGGAGGATGCGGCGCATGGCCGGCTCTAGCACGCCCACGCCCCCCGTTCAACCGTCCCCGGCCGTGACGCCTTGCCGGCCGGGGGCGGCTGCATTATAGAGAAGATGTATATCGTGACCGCAGGCCAGGAGGCGCAACCATGACCGACGCCATCTCCTCAGCCCTGTCGGGCTTAAGCGCCATGTCCACGTCCATGGCGGTGACGGCCAACAATGTGGCCAATTTCAATACCGACGGGTACAAGTCCCGGGACGCGCGCCTGGAGACCGGCCCGGGGGGTCAGGGCGTGCGCGTGGCCGAGCTGGCCGTGGACGATGCGCCCGGCGGCTACCGGCCGGCTGCGGTCAGCGCCCGCAACGAAGCCGGCGTCTACGAGCCGAGCGTGGCCCTGGTGGAGACCAGCAACGTGGACCTGGCCCGGGAGAGCGTGGACATGTTGGAAACCTCGCGGGCGTTCGAGGCCAATGCCGCCGTGGTGCGCACCCAGGACGACATGCTCGGCCGGCTCATCGACCTGCGCGTCTAGCGTTGCGTCCTCCGCATTTTCTGGTCGATACACATAATTTCTGTTATTTAAAATACTTACGTATTTATTAGGGACGCCGCACAAACGCCAGGACTTCTCCCCTCCGCCTGCCCAGCCGACGGAACAGCCACCCCCGCCAAGCCCCCTAAAAACGTCTTCCAGTCGGGGGGGCCGGGGGCCTCAGGCCCCCGGCCGCCGGAGGCCTCTTTTGTCTTTTCTTCTCTTTTTCATGTCTTTTCTCCCCGCCGCAGCATGCGGCTTTTCCCGTCAGGAAATTGACAGCTTCGGGCCGAAGCGCTAGGCTCAAAAAAACCGCCAGGATGCGCGGCGTTTCTTCCGGAGGCCAGATGGAACTGACCCTTTGCGGCATGGTCGGGCAGAGCCCGAGCCTGGGCGAGGTGTTGCGGGTGCTGGCCAAGGTGGCCCCCACCGATTCCACGGTGCTGGTGACGGGCGAGTCCGGCACGGGCAAGGAACTGCTCGTGCGCGCCCTGCACGCCAACAGCCACCGGGCGGGCAAGCCGTTTGTCCCGGTCAACTGCGGGGCCATCCCGCGCGAACTGCTCGAATCGGAACTGTTCGGCCACGAAAAGGGGGCCTTCACCTCGGCCGTGCGCACCCGGCAGGGGCGTTTCGAGCTGGCTGAGGGTGGCACCATTTTTCTCGACGAGATCGGCGAGATGGACTTGAGCCTCCAGGTCAAGATCCTGCGGGCGCTCCAGGAAAAGGAATTCGAGCGGGTCGGCGGCGACAAGACCATCAAGGCCGACGTGCGCATCGTGGCCGCCACCAACCGCGACCTCGAAGTCGAGGTGGAGGCCGGGCGATTTCGCGAGGACCTGTTCTACCGCTTAAACGTCATCCCTTTGCACCTGCCCCCCCTTAGGGAGCGCGGCCAGGACATCCTGCTTTTGGCCGACCATTTCCTGACCCGGTTTTGCCGTCAGAAAAACCGGCCCAAGCTCACCTTTACCCCCGAGACCCGGGGGATGGTCCTCGGCTATCCCTGGCCCGGCAACGTGCGCGAGCTGGAAAATTTCATGGAGCGGCTTTCCATCCTGTGCGACCACGATGAGGTCAGGCCGCAGGATCTGCCGCGAAAGATCCTCGACCACGCCGGCGTGGCCCCGCCGCCGCCGGTGGCGGAAGCCGCGACGGGCGGTTTTCGCTGGCCGACGCTGGCCGATCTGGCGGAACGATCCATGGGGCTTAAGGAATTTCTCGACACCATGGAGGAAAAGCTCCTTATCGAGGCCCTTGCCCAGGCGGCCGGGGTGAAAAACCAGGCGGCAGAACTGCTTGGCATAAAGCGCACGACGCTGATCGAGAAGCTCAAAAAACGCAACATGGCCGGGGAGTGAGTCCGACGCCTGGCCGGTTTCCGGCGGTTTCGGTTGCATGCTCCTTGCATATGGACTCGGCGTGAGCCTCCTTTCCCGCGCCGGCATCCGGCGATTCCTCCTGGCGGCCCTGCTGGTCGTCCTTCCCGCGGTCACGGCGCAGGCCTTGTCCGTGTCCACGGTCACGCGCGCCGACACGGATTCGCTGCTCCTGCATTTTTCCAAGCGCGGGGCCTATCCGGCCATTGCCCGCACCGGCCCGGCCGAGATCAGCCTGACTTTTCCCCCCGGTTCCCTGGCCGACGAGCCGCCGCCGCCCGCCGCCGATTTTCATTCCTCGCGCCTGCTCGAAGGCGTCAGGGTGGAAGGCGACACGGTGCTGGTGCGCCTGAAATCCGACGCCTTCGGTTTCGTGGGCTGGCCCGAGGGCGAGCAGGGCCTCAAGTTGCAGGTCTACCGCGATCCGGCCGGGGCCAACTGGACGCCGGGAGCCGCAGGCGCTTCCCCCAACACCACCTGGCCGCCGGTTGAGGCCGCCGCCAAGCCGGCTTCGTCCCTGACCCTGCCGGTGACGCCGCCCAATCCCAATCCCGGCCCCCTGCAACTGCCGCCCCTGCCGCCCACCCTGGCCAGCCCTGCGCCGCCGGCCGAGGCTCCCTCTGGCGCGGCCAAGGAGCCCTTTTACGCCGTGCCCTCGTCCATGCGGGCCACGGCCCTTCGCGTGGGGGCGGACAAATCGCCCTTGCTGCGTCCGGCCGGGTTGGAACCGGCCGCCGCACCGACCCAGGAGGCCAAGCCGTCCGACCAGGGACCGGCCCGGGCGGCAGCGACCGGCGGCGAACTGCGCCAGCCTGTCAAATTGCCGCCGATTCCGCCCGCCATCGCCTCGGGCGAAAAGCGCGACGCGGTCACCCCGCCCGGACCGGCCGCGCCCCCGGCCGACATTCCGGCCGCCAAGGCCGAGGCCGCGGCCGCGCCCCAGCCGGCCGCGACCGCCGCCAACGATCCGGGGCCGGCCCAGGAAGAGGACCACGAGGCCAATACGCTGGTGGCGGCCCAGGCCGAGCGCCTGGCCGGCAACCTCGGCGCGGCCAGGACCATGATGAGCGATCTGGTGCGACGAAGCGACCTCAAGCCGGAGGTGCGGGAAGAAGCCCTGCATTCCCTGGCCGGCGTGCTGGCCGATGTCTACAAGGACGATCCGGCCGGCCACTACGACGAAATCCAAAAGGCGCTCAACGAAGCCATCAACGTCAATCCCAATTCCTACCGGGTGCCCGAGGCCCTGCTGCAGCTTGGCATGCTCAACCTGCGCGTGGGCAACATCCCCGAGGCCAAGGGCTATTTCAACGTCCTGACCCGCAAGTATCCCACCGACGCCAATGTGCCCATGGTCAACTTCGCCTGGGGCGAATACTATTTCGACCGGGGCGACTACAAGAAGGCGGCGGAGGAATACCAGAACCTCGTGGAGAAATTTCCCGAGAGCCGGTTCGTGCGCGAGGGCGCCATGGG
>JBKICS010000115.1:0-4698 GCA_046567015.1 Acidobacteriota bacterium
GACCTCTCCTTCATCTCCTGCGCGGGGGCTCTCACAGAGCCCCCCATTTTTTTGGTCCGCTGCCCCTGGAGAATCCCCGCATCATGCGTTATTTAGATCAGCATGCGGCCTAAGAAGCGTTTCGCTCCGCTGCCGCTCCGCTGGCCATGCCCGGGTTGGGCCGGCCAAGCGGCGCGCGCCGACACGGTGGCCCGGCCGCTCCCAGCCTCCGGGCGCATCGGAAATTCAGCCAGGAACAGGACTGTGGCGCGCCAGGAAGCCGGCCAGAGCCTGCGCCATTCGACCTGACCGACAGGCATCAGGTCCAGGTCTTCGCCAGAACGTGCGCCGGCGAGGACTGCTTTTCCTTCATTGCGAGGGCTGACGGTAAATTGCGCCAAGGCGACGAGTTTGTGCCGGTGGATCGCGCTGAGCGGCCGACCAGGCTTTGTCCCTGATCATACGGAGGTTTCATGCGTTTTGTTGATGAAGCATGGATTGTGGTTCGCTCGGGCAAGGGCGGACGCGGCGCGGTGTCCTTTCGCCGCGAGAAATTCATTCCCCGGGGCGGACCGGACGGCGGCGACGGCGGCCACGGCGGCGACCTGATCTTCCGGGCCGATCCCGACTTGCTCACCCTGTACGACCTGCGCCTGCGGCGCATTTACGAGGCCAAAAACGGACAGGGCGGCATGGGCCGCCAGAAGTGCGGCAAGGCCGGCGAGGATCTCTACATCGACGTGCCGGTCGGCACCGAGCTCTACGAGCTGCCGCCCCTTGGCAGCGAAGAGCCGGCCGGGGTGGCCGAGATCGCCGCGGCCGAGTCGGCTGGCGTGGAGGCTGTCCTGGCTGGGGCCGGCGACGAGGACGAGCTGACGGAACTGGCCGACGACGACGCGCTTGCCGCCGACGACGACACCGAGGCTGACGCTGACGCCGCCGACATTGACGAGGCCGACGACGAAGCCGACGCCGCGGTGCCGGTCGCGGGCTCCAAACCGGCCCCGGAGTCGCTCAAGCTGCTGGTCGATCTGGTGGAGCCCGGCCAGACCTATGTGGCCTGCAAGGGCGGACGCGGCGGCAAGGGCAACCTGCATTTCGCCTCCTCCACCATGCGCACGCCGCGTTTCGCCCAGCCCGGCGAGCCCGGCGAGGAGCGGCGCATCCGCCTCGTGCTCAAGGTTCTGGCCGACGTCGGCATCATCGGCCTGCCCAATGCCGGCAAATCGACGTTTATTGCCGCCGTGTCCCGGGCCCGGCCGAAGATCGCGCCCTATCCCTTCACCACGCTCACCCCCAACCTCGGGGTCATCGACGACGACGACCGCTTGCGGCGGCTGGTTCTGGCCGACATTCCGGGGCTCATCGAAGGGGCGCACCTGGGGCAAGGCCTGGGCCATCGGTTCTTGCGCCACGTCGAGCGCACCCGGGTGCTGCTCCATCTGGTCTCGGCCGAGGACGCCTCCCCCCAGGGCCTGTTCGAGGCCTTTGGCGTGGTGGACGAGGAGCTGCGCCGCTTTGACCCGGCTCTGGCCCTGCGGCCGCAGATCCGGGTGGTCAACAAGATCGACCTGCTTACCCCGGAGGAACTGGCCGAACGGCAGGCCGTGGCCGCCGCCTCGGGCCAGACGGTGCTGTTCATGTCGGCCCTGACCGGTCTGGGTGTCGAGGCGGTGCTGGAGGCCATCTGGGCCGCGGCCGAGGTCGAGCCCGAGGCCGCCGTTCCGGTCGACAGCTGGCCCGAAGCCGGGCCCGACGGCGGCGCGGACGGCGGCCGGGAACCGGCCTGATCCTACCTCCCCCCGGGGGGGCTGCCTGCAAGCGGCCCCCGGGCGGCGGTTTTGGCGCAAACGCCAGGCCGCCGCCCGGGGGCCGTCTCACGCTTGGGCTAGAACAGCCCGCGAAGCAGGGACAGGGCGAAGAGAATCAGGAAGATGAAAAACAGGATTTTGGCGATGCCGCTGGCCGTGCGGGCGATGCCGGTGAAACCCAGGACGCCGGCCAAAAGGGCGATGATCAGGAAGGCGATGGTCCAGGACAGCATGGGCGTTGCCTCCGGTTGGGGGGTCAAACGGGGAAGAGGACGTTTCCACGCTCCCCTATAGACCACCCCCCGGATCGTGGCAACGTCCCGGCGACATTTCGTCCACTCCCGCTATTCCCGGACCAGGCGCAGCAGAAAGGTCTTGAGATATTCCGTCTCGATCATGGCCGGATGGGCCGGATGGTCCGGGCCTTGGCGTCCCTGGTCGAGAATCTGCCCCCGCCGGCCCCGGGCCGTCGCCGCCCGCAGGGCCGCCCGGCGCAGTTCATAGGCGTCCACGTGCTGGGAGCAGGAGCAGGTTAAAAGCAGCCCGTCGTCGGCCAGGACGTCCATGGCCAACCGGCCCAGGCGTTCATAGGCCTTGAGCCCGGCTTCCAGATCCTTCTTGCGTTTGACCAGGGCCGGCGGATCCAGGCTCACCACGTCGAAGACCCGCCCTTCGGCGGCGCAGGCCTCCAGAAAGGCGGCGGCGTCGGCGCGCACCACGTCCACCTGGCCGGCCACGTTGTTTCGGGCCGCGTTGTCGGCCGCCATGGCGCAGGCCGCCTCGGAGGAGTCCAGGCAGGTCACGGCCGTGGCCCCGGCCAGGGCCGCGCGCACGGAAAAGGCTCCGGCATAGGCGAACAGATCAAGCACCGTGCGCCCGCCCACCAGCCGGCACAGCCGGGTGCGGTTTTCCCGCATGTCGTAAAACCAGCCGGTCTTTTGGCCGCCAAGGGCCGGCACGGCGAAGCGCGCCCCGTCCTCGTTGATCTCAAGGTGCTCCGGGGCCGTGCCGTGGGCCACTTCCACCACCCGGGGCAGGCCTTCCAGGTCGCGCGCGGGGCTGTCGTTGCGCCAGATGACCGCGCTTGGGTCCAGTTCGGCCAGGATGGCTTCCAGGATGAGCGCCTTGCGGCTGTCCATGCCGGCGGTATTGAGCTGGCCCACGATGACCTCGCCGTAGCGGTCGAGGATCAGCCCCGGCAGGTGGTCGCCTTCGGAAAACACCAGCCGGTAATGGGGCGTGGCGTAGAAGCGCTGGCGCAGGGCCAGGGCTTCGCGCAGGCGGGAGCGGAAGAAGGCGACATCCAGGCGGGTGGCCGGATCGTTGTCCATGAGCCGGGCGCTGATGAGCGATCCCGGGTTGACGGTGGCCACGCCAAGCGGCCGCCCCCGCGAAGCGGTGACCACGGCCTCCTGGCCCGGGGTGAAGCCGGTCAGCGGGGTTTTTTTCGTATCCACCTCGTTGCTGAACACCCACAGGTGTCCGGCTCGCAAGCGGCGTTCCTCATTGTTTTTGAGCGTCAGATTCGGTCTTTCCATGCCGGCCACGGTACGGGAGGCGGCCCGGTGTGGCAAGTCGCGGCGGTAAAGGCATTGCGGCCGCTTCGCAGGTGACGTAAACGATGGGAAAGCCATGGCGATTTGAAGCGGCGACCGCAAAGGGGGGCCAGCCGCGCCCGGGGAGGTCCGTGAAAGGTCTGCTCTTGCTGCTGCTGTGCTGCGTCCTGACGCTGCCGGGCTGCGTTGGCGATGACCCCGTGTTGATCGGGTTTGCCGGGCAGCTTACCGGCGATCACGCCGATCTCGGCGTCCAGGGCCGCAACGGGGCCACCCTGGCCGTTGAGGACATCAATGCCCGGGGCGGCGTGGCCGGCCGGCCGCTCAAGCTGCTCATCCACGACGA
This sequence comes from Acidobacteriota bacterium, assembly GCA_046567015.1. Lineage (GTDB taxonomy): Bacteria > Desulfobacterota > Desulfovibrionia > Desulfovibrionales > Desulfovibrionaceae > Solidesulfovibrio. The sequence continues at coordinate 3,693 of JBKICS010000115.1, forward strand.
CGGCGACACGCCCCAGACCGCTGCGGACGCCGACGCCGCCCTGATAAAAGCCGGCGTGGCGGCCATCATCGGCCACATGACCAGCTCCCAGACCCTGGCCGCCCTGCCGACCGTGACCGCCGCCGGGTGCGTCATGGTTTCGCCGACCACGGCCACCCCGGAGCTTTCCGGCAAAAAAGACAATTTTTTCCGCGTGATTCCCTCCAACGAAGTCTGGGGCTTGGCCCTTGGCCGCTACGCCGCCCGCCAGGGCTTCACCCGGGTCTGTGTGGCCGGGGACAGCGACAACGCCTCCTATACGGACTCCTTCCAGGCCGCCTTCGAGCAGGCCTTTTGGCAAGCCGGGGGCCAGACGGTCTGCCGGCATCCGTTTTCCTCCCGCCAGGGGGCCGACTGGGGAGCGCTGCTCGACCAGGTCAGGGACAGCGGAGCGGAGGCTATAGTGGTCACGGCCTCGGCCCGGGACGTGGCCACCCTGGCCCAGACCATGACCGCCCGGGGCGAGCGGGCGCCGCTTCTGTGCCCGACGTGGCCCTATACCCGGGAAATCCTGTCCATGGGCGGGCGCAGCGTGGATGGCGTCGTGTTCGCCGCCAGCTACACCGAGGAAAACGACCGGCCGCAGTTCAAGGAGTTCCGCCGGCGCTATCGGGAGCGCTTCGGCTGGCCGGCCAATTTCGCCGCTGTCTACGCCTACGAGGCCGTGTCCGTGCTGGGCGCCGCCCTGGAACGGACCGGCGGTCGGGCCAAGGGGCTCCCCGAGGCCTTGGCCGCCACCGGCGAGCAACCCGGCATCGCCAGCCCCTTTGCCCTGGACGCCGCCGGCGACGTGACGCGCGAGACCTTTCTCGTCACCATCAAGGACGGCCGCTTTATCGCCGTCAGCGGGCAATGATCCCGTATGCGCCCCTCGCCGCTCAGCCGCATCGTCACCCGCAGCCTGCTGGTGCGCCTCGTTGCTCCGGGCATCCTCCTGCTGTCGCTCATGGCCGGGGCCACGGTCACC
>JBKICS010000116.1:0-6360 GCA_046567015.1 Acidobacteriota bacterium
GGCGGCGCGCAGGCTGCGCACGAGGTAGGCCAGCAGCCTTGGCGTCTGGCGGCGGATGGCGTCGTTTCGGGCTTCGGGTTCCAGGCGCGGGCCGAAGAGCGGGCGTTCCTGGCCTTTGTCGCGCAGTTCCACGAAGGCCGCGTCGGCCGGGGTTTCGTTGCGGCTGACGGCGTGGAGCCAGCAATAGAGCGGCAGTTGGATGCTGCCCAGGCGCTTGGCCACCAGTTCGAGCAATTCGGGATCTTCCGGGCCGAGGCCGCTTGCGGCACTGATGCGGCTCCACAGGGCCTCGTCGCTCCAGAAGGTGTTTTTGGGGGCGAAAAATCCCCCGGTCTTGTAGTCCAGAATGACGACGCCGTCCTCGCGCCGGTCGATACGGTCGGCCCGGCCGGCCAGGGGATAGGACCGGCCGTCGACTTCCAGGCTGGCCACAAGCTCGGTTTCGAGCCCAAGGGGCACGGTTCTGGGCGTGGCGGCCGCAGCCTCGGCCAGTCGGGCTCGGCCGGCGCGCAGCAGCAGGAGCTGGCCGTCCGGGGGCAGGGCGGTGAAGGCGAGGCTGGCCCGCAGGCGGGATTCGTAAAGATCGGCCAGATCGCCCGGGTCGAGGTCTGCGCCGTCGATGTCGCGGCCAAGGAAGGGGGTGAAATAGTCCTTGAGGACCTGGTGCACCACCTCGCCGACGGCGGCCCGGTCGCCTTCCTCGTTGACCTCGGCCAGGGGGGCCAGCGGCGAGAGGTAGCGGTAGAAAAAGCGCAGCGGGCAGGCGAGATAGGCGTCGAAGAAGGTGGCGGACAGGCGGTTGCCGGCGAGATACGCGGCCAGGCGCTCGGCCACGGCCGGGGTGACCGGGACCGAGGCGTCGGCCTTGGGGATGGGGCAGGGGGGCAGGCGCACGATGGAAACGGGCGCTTCCCCGGGCGCAAGCACCCGGCCCAGGCGTTTTTCCTCTTCCCAGACGAGCTGTTCCACGAACCGGCTGCGGCTTGGCCGGTCCTCGAAAAGGCCCGTGCCGGTCGCTCCGGTGCGGTACAAGACCGTGATCTCCTCGGCCCCGAAAAAGAGCCGGTAGAGGTTGTAGGCGGCGACCAAGTCGCGCTCCCGGGAGTCGGGCAGGTCGAGCAGGCGGCGCAGGGTGTCCGGGAGCAGGGCGTCGTAGCGCGGCGCGCCCGGGATCTTGTCTTCCACGGCGTCCAGGACGAAGACGCGTTTGAAGGACAGAAGCCGCGTTTCCAGGACGCCCATGACCTGCAAGCCGGTCAGCGGCTCGGCCTCGAACGGGGCGCGCTCGTCGGCGAGCAGCCGGCGGGCCAGGGCGAACAGGGTACTCGTCGGCAGGCTGGCGTCAGCCAGCCGACCGGCGGTCAGGGCCGGGATGATGCCGGTTGCCAGGCGAAAGAGGCACTCGGCGTCGATGAGGAAGCGCTCCCAGGCGTCGCCGGCGTGCTCGGGATCGAGGAGCAGTTCGGCCAGGCCGGTCAGTGCGTTGCCAAGAGCCCGGGGGGTGTCCACCGCGTCGAAGGCGGTCAGGCAAACGGTGAGCGCCCGCTTGGCCAGCTCCAGGGCCTCGGAGGAAGGGGGGGCGTCGTCGCCGCCGGGCAGGGGCAGGGCGAAGGGATCGACGTAGGCCCCGCCCTGGCGGATGGCGGCTTCCAGGCCGTGGAAAACGGCCCGAAGCGGTTCCTCCGGCCCCAGGCGCAGCATCTTGAGATAGGGATGGCGCAACAGCGCCACCAGCTCGCGCCAGTGGTAGCGTCCGGCGGCCAGCCGGGTTTCCTGCAAGGTCAGGATGGTCTCCAGCAGCCGGGCCAGGGCCGAGCGGGCGAGCGGATAGCCCATGGAGATGTTGACGTCTTTTTGGGGCAGGATGTGCAGCACCGGCGAGAGCAGGCCGGTGTCGGGCAGCACGATGGCCGTGCTGTCCAGGTCGGGCGCGTCGGCCAGGCAGGTTTCCAGAACCTTGAGCTGGGCGTGGAGGTCGTGGGCCTCGAAAAAGCGCAGTTTCTTCGAGGACAGGTTGGCGGCGTCGGCGTCGAGCATCAGGGTGGCCCGGGCGGGATCGGCCTTGGCGCGCAGTTTGCGGGCCTTGCCGCCGCTGATAACGGTGGCTCTGGCCTTCCATTGCGTCAGCAGGCGCTGGTGTTCGCGGCAGGCGAAATGGACTGACCGGCCGCCGTCGGCCAGGGCTGGATCGGCGTGCCAGATGAGTTCCAGCAGGTCTTTTTTCCACAAGGTATGAAACAGCTTTTTCTCCGCTCCGGAGAGCACGGCGAAGCCGCAGGCGAAGATGCGCCGGCCGGCCAGGGCGGCGGCGATGTTCGGGGCGTGCTCGGCGGCCAGGGCGGCGCACAGCCCGGGGGTGCCCAGCCCCTCGGCGGCCAGGCGCTCCCGGTAACGGTCGTGGATGGCCCCGAGCCGGGCCAGCAAGGCGGCGGCCGGAGCCAGCACCTGGCTGTCCATGTGGGCCAGGTCGCGGCCGGGCACGCCCTGGCGCAGGAGCTCTTCCATGAGTTCGGCCAGTTCCAGGCCCCAGGGGAAAAATTGGCTGATGTCGGTGGGAAATTCGCCCTCCCCGGGGGCTTCGGCGGCCAGTCCGACGGCGATGTCGTGGAGGATGGCCACCCGGTCCAGGGCGTCGAGCATGACCGGCGGGGCCGGGGCGTAAGTGGCCCCCAGGCTGGTCGTCCACTCGCCGATGGCCGCGATTTCCGGCAGCAGCAGCGGCTTGGCCAGCCCCGGCAGGTCGGCCAGGCGGTCGCACAGGTGGCGGGCGGCCCGGCGCAGGGGAAATAGGACGAGCACGTCGCGAAAATCCCCGCCCGTGGCGGCCAGGAGCCGCTCGGCCAGGGCGGCGAAGAATTCCTCGGTCCAGGGAACGATGTGGACGGGTTTCATGAGGCGCACTCCACGGGGCGGCATTCCCGGCGGTCGAGGTAGACGAGTAGGCCCCTGGCCGGAAGGTGGGCGTAGCCGGGCAGGCGGCCGAGCAGGCCGCAGTAGCGGCGCACCTGGGCGTCGTGGCCGGGATCGGCCTGGCCGGTCTTGAAATCCGCCACGATGAGGCCATCCGGGGTCGCGGCGAAAAGGTCCGGGCGATGGCGCTCGCCGTCCGGGTCCAGGATGTCGCGTTCGCAGTAGCCGCCGGCCAGGGCCGGGCGCAGGGCGGTGAGTCCGGCCAGCCAGAGCAGCATGTCGGTGAATTCCCCGGTCAGGCGCAGGCGCAGGCCCGGGTCCAGGCGCACCCCGCCCAGGGCCAGGCCCACGGCCCTGGCGGCGGCCGAAGCCGGCTCGGCCGGATCGAAGCCGGCCCGGACAAAGGCCTCGGCGGCCAGGTGGGCCAGCTCGCCGCGCCGTTTTTCGGTAAAGCGCATGGCCTCGCGGATGTCCCGGGCCACGTTGCGGTAGACCTTAAGCCGGGGCAGCCAGGACAGCGGCGCTTGTGGGACCACGGCGGCCGGGGCAGGGGCTTCCCGGCCGGCGGGGCAGGCCGCCCCGACGCCCGGCGGCGCTTGGGGCGGCTCGCCGATGCGGATGGGCGAGCCCTCGGCCGGGTCCGTGCCGAAGGCGGCAAACAGCACCTCCATGACCCGGGTCAGGGGATAGCGCCGGCCCTCGCGCAGGGGTCCGTGGCCGGGCACGAAGGCGTGGAGCTCGACCTGCGGCCGGGTCCAGGCCACGTAGAGCAGGTGGACCTGCTCGGCCAGCTCCCTGGCCCGACGCCGGGCGAAGTCCGGGCCGAGCCCGGGCTGGTCGGCCACGAGCAGCATGCCCTCGGGCAGCACGGCGGTCACCAGCTCGGGATGGCGGTTGTCGGTGTGGAAGTGGTGGTAGGGCACGACCACGGCTGGAAACTGCAAGCCCTTGGCCTTGTGGATGGTCATGACCCGCACCGCCCCGGCGTTTTCGGGCTGGGGCACCTTCTCGTCCTCGCCGTGCTCGTTCCAGAATTCCAGGAAGGCGGAAATGGAGGCCCGGCCGTCGTTTTCGGCCAGATGGGCGATTTCCAGGAAGCGGCGCACGAAGGCCTCGTCCCCGGGGCGGCGCTCGATGAGGCGGTAGCCGGTGACGATGGAGCGCAGGACGTCGTAGGGGCCGGCCAGGCCGGTCTGGCGCAGGTAGGGCTTGATGAGCAGCTGCCAGGCCTCGGGCCAGCGGGCCCGAAAGGCCAGGGACAGCGAGGCCCGCGACGGCAGCCCGGCCAGCCACTGGGCCAACTCGTCCCGGGTGATGCCGGCCAGTTCGCCGAAAAGCTCCCAACCCGAGACAAAGGCCCAAAACGACAGGCTGTCCGGCGGATAATCCAGAAAGGCCAGCATGGCGGCGAGCTGGCGGATGAGCGGATGGTCGGCCAGGCGCAGGCTGTTTTCGGTCACCACCTCGATGCCGGCGTCCACCAGCCAGGAGGCCACCCGCCCGGCCTGCGGGTTGGTGCGGGTGAGCACGGCCACGCCGCCGGCCCCGTGGCGGGGCAGGAGTTCGTCACGCAGCAGCGTCAGCAGGGCCTCCCGGGCGGCGTCGTTATAGTCGTCCACCGATTCGCCGGGCAGGGCTGTCACCCGCACGTGCCCCGGGGGGCCGGCGTAACCGGGCGGCGCCTCCTGGGTCGCCCCGGCAAAGGCCCGGCGCAGGGCCAAGGCCAGCTCCGGCGCGGCCCCGGCCAGCTCCGTTCCGAGCAGGGCCTCGGCCGCTTCCCGGGCCGTCGCCGGGTCGGCCAGGGGGGCGAAAAACCGGTTGTTGGTCCCGACGATGGCCGGGGCGCTGCGCCAGTTATTGGGCAGGGTCTCGAAAAGGGTCTCGGCCACGGCGGTCAGCTCTTGATCGGCCGGGGCCTCGTCGAAAAGGGCGGCGTCGCCGCCGCGCCAGCCGTAGATGGCCTGCTTGACGTCGCCCACGAGATAGAGGCTGCCGCCCCGGGCCAGGCTTTCCAGGGCCAGCAGGCGCAGCACCGACCATTGGCTGCGGGCCGTGTCCTGGAACTCGTCGATGAGCATGTGGGCCAGGCCCGAGCCCATGCGGCACCAGGCATCGGGCACGCCATCCTCGCCGGCCAGCCGGGCCGCCACCAGCCGCGCCCATTGGGACTGGGGCAGCATGCGCATGCGGGCGAGGTAGTCCGGGAAATCCTCGGCCAGCCGCCGGGCCAGGGCCAGAAACGGAGCCAGGCCCATGGCCCCGAGCAGCACCGGGGCGTCGCGGCGGCAGACGCCGTGGGCCTCCCCCAGGGCGGCGAACAGGCGTTCGAGTTCGGGCGTGACCCGGTCGCGCCCGGCTTTAAGCAGGCAGTCGGCCAGGGACGGCTTGGCGATAAAGGCCGAGGCCGGCAAATTGGCGGCGTTGTCGCAGTCCCGGCACTTGCGTAAAAACGTGAGGAAGTGGGCGCTGCCGGGCAGTCCGGCCGTGTCCAGGGCCAGCAGCATGGCTCCGGCCGCGTTTTGCAGCGCCCCCAGGCGGCGGGTCAGCCCCAGGCGCAAGGCTTCGGGGTCGGTGGTGGAACAGGCCGGGTCGGCCAGTAGTTTGCCGGCCACGGACAGGAGCTGCTCGCGAAAGGGCTGGGTGGGCAAGAAGCCCTTGGCCCGGGCAAGTTGGGCTCCGGCCGCCTCGGAAAACTGGCGGGCCAGGCCGGGATCGGCGGGCAAGGCGGCGGCCAGGCGGTCGTAGAGGTCGGAGAGGATGGCCGCGTCGTCGAAGGAGGGCTCGAAATCCGGGCGCAGGCCCAGTTCCAGGGCAAAGACCCGGGCCATGAGGTAGAGCAGGCTGTCGATGGTGCGGATATTGAGGCGCTGGGCGTGGATGAGCAGCGCTTCCAGCTCGCGCCGGGCGGTGGCCCGGTCCTTGGGCGCGGGTCCGCCCTGGCCCAGGGCCATTTTCTTGAGTGCCTCGATGACCCGGTCGCGCATCTCGGCGGCGGCCTTGTTGGTGAAGGTCACGGCCAGGATGTCCGGCACGGCGTAGGCCCCGTCGCCGGGATCGCCGCAGGCCCGGGGGAGGTCGCGGCTGGCAGCAAGCACGAGAGACAGAAAACGGCTGGTCAGGGCGTGGGTCTTGCCCGACCCGGCCGAGGCCTTGACCTGGATGAGCATGGGGACGGCTCCTTGGCGCGAGGTGTGGCCAAGGCTACCCGCATCGGCCCGGGCGCGCAATGGCCTGCCCGGGCCGGCCGGGGCAGGCCGGAAGGTCTCCCTGGCTGCTTGGGCCGTGGGAAGGGAGGGCGGCGGATCGGGGTCGGCGACGCGCCCCTTGCACTTGGCTGGAGGTCGTTTATGATGCGAGGATGGATCAAAAAAGAAACGCAATTGCGACGCCGCCCGAAGCCGACAGCTGGCGGCTGGACCGGGCCCTGGAACTGCTGCTGCCCGATGTGGG
>JBKICS010000116.1:6370-7892 GCA_046567015.1 Acidobacteriota bacterium
CGTCGGCTGGTGGAATCCGGGGCCGTGACGGTCGACGGGCGGGTGCGGCCCTGCGGGTACCGGGTCCGGGCCGGGCAGGAGCTGGCCGTGTCGCCGGCGGCCCCGGACACGGCATATTTCGGACCCGCCGACGTGCCGGTGGTGCTTGTGGCCGGGGACTATGCCCTGGTTGCCAAGCCGGCCGGCCTCAACACGGCGGCCATTGCCCACGGCGGCGGCGAGAGCCTGGAGGCGCTGTTGCCGGCCATTTTTCCGGACCGCGAGGCCATCCTGCTTTCCCGCCTGGATCGGCTGACCACGGGGCTTGTGCCCGTGGCCTTCACGGCGGCGGCGGCCCAGGCCTACCGGGACATGGAAGAAGCGGGCGAGGTGGCCAAGACCTATCTGGCCGTGGGGCACGGCGAGGCCACGCAGTGTTTCCGGGTGGATAATGACCTGGACACGGCGGATCGGCGCAAGACCCGGGTGCTGGTGCGCCGGGTCATCGATTCCCTGCGCATGACCGAGGCGGAGCCGCTGGCCACGGACAGCGGGGCGACCCTTTTTCGCTGCCGCATCGGCAAGGGGGCGCGCCATCAGATTCGCGCCCATCTGGCCTACGCCGGCCACCCGCTGGTGGGCGATCCGCTCTATGGCTACGGGGACGGGGACAGGCTGTATCTCCACTGCGCCGGCATCGAGTGCCCGGCCTTCACGGCCAGTCTGGACCCGCCCTGGACCTTTGCCGAGGCGGTGGAGGAAGTGGTTACGGGCTGATCGGGCGTCGGGACAGGGGCGTTGACACGGGGCAGCGCCCGCACCCGGGCGCGGGGCAGAAACGGCTTCACGCATCCGTTCGGTGGCGGCAATCAGCGCCCGCGCGCTGGCGCGGGGCAGGGGGGCATGGCCCGGGGCCGTGGGGTCATTCGGTCTCGGAAGCCAGGGAGTCGAGAAGGCCCTCGATTATTTCGTAGTGCTGGATCAGGTAGGTGCCTGACGCCACCCGGCGCTTGAGGTCTTCGACGCGACGGGCGCGATCGGCCGGATCTTCCTGATGGCCGGGTGCGACGCCTCTGGCTCGCTGGTGCTTGGCTGGTGCGTTCATGGCTGACGTCCTTGTCGGGGCTTCCCCGGCCTATCCAAGCCGAGGATCTGTGTCGCTGCTCTCTTCGGCCGACTGAAGCGTTGTCTTTAGCGCGACGACGAAAAAATCGGCCCAAGGCTTCAGTCGTAAAAAAAGACTTGCGGCCCGGGGCCGGGGTGTTTATAAAACGCAACATGACTGGACGCGATCCCACTCAGGAATACCCCGGCGGCGGCTTCGAGGGCTTCTTCGCCCGGGCGGCCAAGGCGGCCGGACTCGCTTCCCAGGCCGAGCTGGCCGGGTTGCTCGGCGTGCACCGTTCCGCCGTGACCCAGGCCAAGCGCAAGGACGCCGTGCCCAAGGCCTGGGTGCTGGCCGTGTCGCGGCGCACGGGCGCGGACCCGGACTGGCTGGAATTCGGCCGCCAACGCCGGGGCGCGGCCGGCCTGGCCGTAGCGG
>JBKICS010000117.1:0-2887 GCA_046567015.1 Acidobacteriota bacterium
ACATGCCGGAGCGGTGTGTGGCCTGGCTGCGGTTTTTCTTGAAGGCCTGCCTGCCGCCCGGGGACGTGCTGGAACTGGGCTGCGCCCACGGCGGGTTCACGGCGCTTTTGTGCCGGGCCGGATTCCGGGCCAGGGGCCTGGAGCTGGACACTTCGGTCGCCGCTCTGGCCAGCCGGACGTTCGGCATCGAGGTGCTGGCCGGCCCGCTGGAGGAGCAGGACATCGCGCCGGGGTCGCTTGCCGCCGTCGTGCTCATGGACGTGCTGGAGCATCTGCCCGACCCGGTTGGGCTGCTGCGCCGGGTGGCCCGGCTGCTGGCTCCGGACGGGGTGGTGCTGGTGCAGACGCCGCAGTTCCCGGCCGGCGCGACCTACGAGCGCCTTCGCGTCGAATCCCATCCTTTTTTGCGCATGCTGCTGCCGGCCGAGCACCTCTATCTCTTCAGCCAGGCGGCGGCGCGGTCGCTTTTCACGGCGGCCGGCTTTGCCGACGTCCGTTTCGGCCAGGCGCTTTTCCCCTATGACATGGTCTTTGTCGCCGGCCGGTCGGCCCTGGCCGACCATGACGCGGCGGCCGTCGAGCAGGCCCTGTGCGGCTCCCCGGACGGTCGGTTCGCCCTGGCCATGCTCGATCTGGCCGAGCGGGCCGAGGCGGCCGAGGGGCTGGCGGCGAAGCTGGCCGGCCAGGATGCGCCGATCATCGGCGGCCTGGAGGGCGTGGTCCGGGAAATGGCCTCGGGCTGGGTGGCCGAAGGCCGGCTGCCGACCCTGGCCAACAAGGCGCTGTTGCGCCTGGGCCGGGTGGCCTGGTTCTGGAACAAGGCCGTCAAGTATGTGCTCAAGGAACGGGGCCGTCGGGTTCCCCCGGCCGGCCAAGCGTCGCGCCAGGCCCTGGTCCTGGTCGATCTGACGCCGGTGCTGCCGGGCGGCGACAACGGCGGGGCCAAGCTCATGACCATCCTGCTGCTGAAGGCCCTGCGGGAGATGCGGCCGGACTGGCGGTTCGTCTGCCTGGTCTCCGACGCCGCCTACGACGAGCTGGCCCATCTGGACGCGCCCAATGTCGAGCGGGCCCGGGCCTCGGGCCTGGGACGGCTGCGCGGGCTGTCCAACTGGCAGGGGACGCCTGTGGACCTGCTTTTTTGCCCGTTTACCATGCCCTATTTCCACCATCCGGACGTGCCGGTCGTCTCGGTGGTCTACGACCTGCAATACGCCTATTATCCGCAGTTTTTTACTCCGGACGACGAGGCCGGACGGGAGCGGACGTTTCTGACCGCCGCCCGGGTGGCCGAGCGGCTGGTGTGCATTTCGGAATATACCCGCCAGACGGTGCTCGAGCAGGGGAACGTGCCGCCCGGCAAGACGGCCGCCGTGCCCATCTCCCTGCCGCGCCGGTTGACCCGGGCCGCTCCCGAGGCCGTGGCCGCCGTCCGGGCGCGCCTGGGCCTGGGAGAGGCGGAGTATCTGCTCTACCCGGCCAACTACTGGCCGCATAAGAACCACCGCATGCTGCTGACGGCTTTTGGCATGTTCACGGCTGCTCGGCCTCGGTGCGGGCTGCGGCTGGTGCTGACCGGAGCCGACACGGGTCTTCGCATCGAGCTGGGCCAGGCGGCGGTCCGGCTGGGCCTGGGCGACCGGGTGGTCTTTGCCGGCTACGTGCCCGACGAGGAGCTCTCTGCCCTTTTAACCGGGGCCAAGGCGCTTATTTTCCCCTCGCTTTTCGAGGGGTTCGGCATGCCGCTGGTGGAGGCCATGGCCGTTGGCACGCCGATTCTGTGCGCCGACGTCACCAGCCTGCCCGAGGTCGGCGGCGACGCGGCGCTCTATTTCGATCCCCGCCGCCCGGACGACATGGCGGCGGCCATGATGCGCCTTGTGGACGAACCGGAGCTGGCCGGGGAACTGACGGCCAAGGGCCGGGAGCGTCTGGCCCACATCGGCGGTCCCGAGGACATGGCGCGCCGGTATCTGGCCGTGTTCGAGGAGGTGCTGGCCCGGCCGGTCTCCCAGAGCACGGCGGTGCGGGGACTTTACGACGACGGCTGGTGCGGCGGGCGTCTGTTCGTGGCTTTTGGCCCGGCGGCGCATCGCCAGTGGCTGCGGGCGCGGTTTACCCTGCCGGCCGGATCGCCGGCCGCCCGGGTGACGATCACGACCCTGGTCAACGGCCGCAGCGTCGGCAAGCCGGTGGCCCTGACCCCCAAGCGGATGGTCAGCTTGGCTCCCGATCTGCCGCCTACGGGCGGCTGTGTGGAATTTGTCCTGGACGGAGCGCGGCGCGGCGGCGGCCGGGGCGCGAACGTCGAGCGGCGGCGGCTGTCGGCGCGCTGCGAGGAACTGCGGCTCACCGACGGCGAGCGCGACCTGGATTTGCGGTATGCGGAGGCCGGCCATGGCAAGGCTTAGTGTGGCGGCGGTCACACCGTCCTACAACCAGGGCCGTTTCATCGGCCGCACCATCGACAGCGTCCTGTCCCAGGGCGTGGCCGATCTGGAATACGTGGTCATGGACGGCGGCAGCACGGACGAAACCGTGGCCGTCCTTGAAGGCTACGGCGACCGTTTGTCCTTCCGTTCCGAGCGCGACAAGGGCCAGCCCGACGCCGTCAACAAAGGGATCGCGGCGACCTCGGGGGAGATCATCGCCTGGCTCAATTCCGACGATGTTTACCAGCCTGGAGCCCTTCGGGCAGTGCTTGAAGTATTTGCTGAAAATCCAGATGTGGATGTCGTTTATGGGGACGCCGACCACATCGACGTGGACGACGCCTTTATTGAGGACTACCCGGCCGAACCCTATGACCTGGGCCGGCTCAAGCAGCGCTGCATCATCTGCCAGCCAGCGGCTTTTTTCCGGCGGCGGGTGGTGGAGCGGTTCGGGG
>JBKICS010000118.1:0-3129 GCA_046567015.1 Acidobacteriota bacterium
CGACGGCGGCGTCTGGTGGCTGACCCTGCCCGGCGGGCCGCGCTTTTTCTCCATCGGCGCCGACACCGTCAACGGCGGCGACAAAAAGACCTGCGACCGGGGCTACTATTACGAGAACTGCTATCTCGATCAGGCCGCCTGGGCCGCCGACACCCAGCAGCGGCTGTACAGTTGGGGCTTCAACACCCGGGGCGGCTGGTCCGATCCCACCACGGCCATGACGCTCCCCATCGTCCCGGAGATCGATCTCGGCCGCAACGCCCGGTTGCACTGGTTCGACGCCTTCGCCCCGGAAGCCCTGGAAAAGACCATCGCCAAGGCCCGGGAAGCGACCGCCTCCTACCGCGACAACCCGGCCGTCATCGGCTACTTCACGGACAACGAAGTGGGCTGGTGGAACGCGCCGCTGTTTCGGTGGTACCTCGGCGACGAATGGGCCATCTACGCCAAGCGCCATGTCTGGCGCATGATCTACGACCAGTACGGCGGCAAGTGGGAGAAGCTTCTTGCCGACTTCGTGCCGGCCGCAGGCTTCAACTCCTTCGAAGACCTCAAGAAAGGCGGCGCGGAACTGAAACTGCGCCCCGGCGGCCAGGGAATCGCGCTCATCAACAAAGTCACCGCCGCTTGTGCCAGACGCTACTACGAACTCGTGTACAAGGCCCTCAAAACAGTGGACCCCACGCGGCTGGTCATGGGCGACCGGTTGCCGCTGTATTACAACCAGGACGCCGTCCTGGCCTCGCGCGGTTTTCTCGACGTGCTGTCCACCAACTACAACGTGGACACCCCGGACGGCTGGGTGGCCCCGTACTACTTCGAGGGCCTGGCCAAGCTCACCGACACCCCGGTGCTCATCTCGGAATTCTTCTTCGCGGCCAACGAAAACCGCTCCGGCAACGTCAACAACGGCCACCTCATGCACGTTGAGACCCAAGCCGAGCGGGCGGTCGGGGCTGCGGCCGCCGTGCGCAACTTCGCCGCCTTCCCCAACATCGCCGGCATCCACTGGTTCCAGTACTACGACGAACCCCACGGCGGGCGTGGCGACGGCGAGGACTTTAACATGGGCCTGGTCGATGTCCACAACGTCCCCTACGAGACGCTGCTGGCCAGTCTGGTTCCGGCCAACCGGGAGGCCCCGGCCATCCACGCCGCCAGCGCCAAGCCCACGCCCCCCCAGCCCGAGGTCATCGCCATCCACCCGGCGGCCATGCCGGTTTCGGTCAGCGACGGCGGCTTGCTGGATTGGCCGGACAAGGCCGGAACGCGGCTGCCCTGGCTGCGCGTGCCGGCCCCGCATGTGCCCTTCGGCGACGTGCACCTGAGCTGGAGCCCGGACGGACTCAACCTCTTCCATCTGGCCCAGAACTACGCCGATCTTTTTTTGCTGGCCTACGAGGGCGAATTTCCCATATCCGAAACCTACCAGCTCCAGATCGAGGTGGACGCCGGGGCCGGTCTGCGCCGCTTCGCCGCCTGCCTGCTGCCCAGGCCCCACAGCAAGTATCCGGGGCGGTTCGAACTGGCGCCCAGGCTCTTTCGCATCGAGGACGACGGCCGCTTGACCCCCATCGATGAGCACGGCCTCGTGCAGGTGCTCGACAAGCCCCTGCCGCATATCGCCATGGAAATGCGGCTTCCGGCCAAGGAACTGGGGGTCGAGGCGCTGACCTCCGGCCTGGGGCTGCGTCTTCGCATCCGCGCCACCACGTTTTATCGGGAAATGACCATGTCCCTGGGGGCCGCTCCCCGGGGAATCGGCAAAGTGGATACGGACCGCCCGGTCAAAGCGGTTCTCTCGGACAAGTAACCCAAGGAAGAACGGACGATGGCAACGAATATCCTGGTCACCGGCGGCGCGGGCTACATCGGCTCCCATACCTGCAAGGCCCTGGCTGCTGCCGGATTCACGCCCATTACCTTCGACAACATGGTCTACGGCCACGACTGGGCCGTCAAATGGGGACCGCTGATCCGGGGCGACATCCTCAATCGCGGCGAGCTCGACGAAGTGTTCGCCGAATACAAGCCGGCGGCCGTGCTGCACTTCGCCGCCTACGCCTACGTTGGCGAATCCGTCGTCGATCCCGAAAAATACTACCGCAACAATGTGGCCGGTTCGCTCTCGCTGCTTTCCGCCATGCGCAAGGCAAACTGCCGCCACATGGTTTTCTCCAGCACCTGCGCCACCTATGGCACGCCCGACCGCGTGCCCCTTACCGAAGACCACCCGACCCGGCCCATGAGCCCCTACGGCGCCTCCAAGCTCATGATCGAACAGATGCTTAAGGACTTCGGCGTCGCCTACGGCCTGACCTCCACGGCGCTGCGCTACTTCAACGCCGCCGGAGCCGATCCGGACGGACAGATCGGCGAAGACCACAAACCCGAGACGCACCTCATTCCGCTGGTCATCGCCGCCGCCCTTGGCCGCATTCCCCATGTCGAAGTCTTCGGCACGGACTATCCCACCCCCGACGGAACGGCCGTGCGCGACTACATCCACGTGGCCGACCTGGCCGAGGCCCATATCCTGGCCGTCAAACGGCTCCTCGACGGCGCGCCGAGCGCCACCTACAACCTGGGCACCGGTACCGGCAATTCCGTGCGCGAAGTGATAAAGGCCGTGGAAGCCGTGTCGGGCAAACCCGTGCCCGTGGTCGAAGGACCGCGCCGGGCCGGCGACTCGCCCGGCCTGTACGCCGACTCCGGAGCCATCATCCGGGAACTGGGCTGGAATCCGCAGTACATGGATTTGAAGGCCATCGTGGAAACCGCCTGGCGCTGGCACGAACAGGGGCTGCCCGGCAAAAAACATTGCAATCTGCGTTAACCCGGGTAAATTGGAATAAAAATATTCTTACCCTGCGGGGGCCGCATGGACTTTGCCGCACTCGGACTCGATTTTTTTTCCATCCGCAATAAAAACGAGGCACGGGTCATTGACCTCATCCCCGAGGTGCTGGCCGAGTTCCCCGAGTTCAACCCGTCACGTACCGATATCGAGGATATCTACGCCCTGACGCTCAACAAACTCCCGGCCCGCTACGTCCAGGCCGTCAGCCTGGTCATCCAGGAACCGGTCAGCGACGCCATGATCCGCGACAGGCTGCGCGAAGCGGTCCG
>JBKICS010000119.1:0-3233 GCA_046567015.1 Acidobacteriota bacterium
CAGTTCATTTCCGGGTCGGAGGAGAGCCCGGTTTCCAGGGCGAAAATTTCCCGCGCCAGCGACCCGAAACACTCCTCCACCGAATCGAAGCCGGATTTGGAGCCGAAAAGCGAAAACCACGGCGTCCAGATGTGGGCCGGCACCAGAAAGCACAAGGGGTCGGTTTCGAGCGTCAACTCGAGCAGGTGGCGGCTGTCCAGGCCCAGGATCGGCCGGCCGTCGGCCGTCAGGTTGCCGATCTTGGCCAGCTTGGCGTTTAAGCGTTCGGCCGCCTCGAAGGACGGGGCGTAGAGCAGGTTGTGGACCTTTCTGACCTTGCCGCCGCGCTTGTAGATGGAGCTGATTTCGGCCGAGAGCATGAACCGGGCCTTGCCCGACGGCCGGGCCTCGGGCAGCCAGGGGATTTCCTGGGCCAGGCCGGCGGGATCGGCCAGCCGGAGCAGGCCGGTTTCGTCGGGAACCAGCGCTTCTTTCAGTTCGGCCAGCCAGCCGGGGTGGGTGAAGTCGCCCGTGGCCACGACGTCGATGCCCTTGACTTCGCCCCAGGCGGCCAGGTGGCGGGGGGTGAGCCCCTTGCTGGTGGCCCGGGAATGGCGGGAGTGGATGTGCAGGTCGGCGAGAAAGGGCTGCATGGCGCAAGGGTACAGGGATCGGGGCCGTGCGGCAAGGGGCGACGGCGCATGGGGGAGGCGGGAAGTCTCCCCCATGGGCGGCAGGTCGGCCGGGGCGAGATCCGGCCCGGCCGGTCAGAGCAGTTTGCAGCCGACGAACTGCTCGATGATCTGGAAGAGTTGTTCGGTGTGCACCGGAACCTCCACCAGCACGTCGACGCCGGCCGTGTCGAGCAGAAACGAGCTTTCGCTGAAGCTCTTGGTGACCACGACCAGCGGCACCCGTTTCTGAAAAGCCGCGTCCGCGGCCTTCCTGACGGACTGGACCGCGGCGAGCGGGTCTTTTTCCGGGGCGACGTCCAGGAAAAGCAGATCAAACGGCTCGCGGTGGAAGATAGCCAGGGTTTCATCCACCGAATGCACGACCGAAATTTCCAGCGGACTCTTGCGAATCGAGTCCGCCAGGCTGTTGCCTTGGGAAATGTCCCTGTCGATGACGAGTATCTTGGGCATGCTGCGGCTCCTTGGCGAAAGGGTCTGGAAGGCGCGGTTGCCTTCAAGAGTGCAGGACTCTGTATGCCCATACGGTTTCCGGGGGTGTCCGGCAAGGGGAAGACGGCACGCTTGATCGCCGGCGGGGGCCGGCCGCCGGGGCGGCGCAAAAAAAACGGGGGGACGCTTTCGCGTCCCCCCGTGGGCAATCAGATCGATTGCGCGGGCAACTATTTGGCTTTGTCGCCGGAAGCAGCGCCGTGCATCTTGATCTCGACCTTCTCGGTCAGGCCTTCGTAGTAGGCGCGCAGGATGACCAGGACTTCTTCGCGGCCGAAGTGATCCGGGATCTCGCCGCCCTCGGACAGCATCTTGCGCAGCTTGGTGCCGGACAGGATGACGCGGTCTTCCTTGGTGTGCGGGCAGGTGCGCAGCGAAGCCATGCCGTCGCACTTGTAGCAGTAGAAGGTCCAGTCGATCTTCAGCGGCTCGCACAGAAGGGCCTTGCCCGGGGTGGGGCAGCCTTCGCTGGCGTAGGGGATGCGATCGAAGATTTCCTGAGCCTCGAACATGCCGTAGAAGTCGCCGACGCCGGCATGGTCACGGCCGATGATCATCTTGTTGACGCCGTAGTTCTGGCGGAAGGTGGCGTGGAGCAGGCCTTCGCGGGGACCGGCGTAACGCATGTCGAGGGGGTAGCCGCCCTGGATGACGTTTTTCTCCACGAAGTAGTACTTGCACAGGGTGTCAATGCACTTCACGCGGACTTCGGCCGGGATGTCGCCGGGCTTCAGGTTGCCGATCAGCGAGTGGATGATGACGCCGTCGCAGACTTCGATGGCGATCTTGCACAGGTACTCGTGGGAGCGGTGCATGGGGTTGCGCAGCTGCAGAGCGGCGACGGTGGCCCAGCCGCGCTCGTCGAACATGGCGCGGGTTTCGGCCGGACGCAGGTAGACGCCCTTGTACTTGGTCGGGTATTCGCCTTCGGACAGCACGTTGACCGGGCCGGCCAGGCAGACTTCCTTGCGCTCCATGACCATCTTGACGCCCGGATGGTCGTCAAGAGCGATCTTCCAGAACTTGTCGTCGGCGGAGTCGTCGCCGGCGCCCTTGTAGACCAGCTCGGATTCCCACTTCTTGTCGGCTTCGGTCAGCGCGTACTTCTCGGTGACCTTCATGGTGGCGTAAATTTCGCCGTTGCGCTCGAGGGTGATTTCCTCGCCCTCTTTGATGCCGGCGGCTTCTTCCTTGGTGACCGCCAGAACGACGGGAACCGGCCAGAAGGTGCCGTCGGCCAGCATCATCTTCTCAACGGAGCTCTTCCAGTCGGCCTTGGTCATGAAACCGTCCAGGGGCGAGAAGCCGCCGATGCCGATCATGATCAGGTCGCCCTTTTCCTGAGCGGTGATCTGCACTTTCTTGAGGCCGGCGGCCTTCTTCAGCTCAGCTTCCTTGGCAGCGCCTTCGAGCAGACGGATGACCAGGCCTTTGCCTCCATGCGGCGGGACCAATTTGGACATGTAAGCCTCCTAGCGGTGATTTTGTTAAAGTTTCCGCGTTTCTTCCAGGGAGCCGGGAAGTTTCCGGAGCCGGCTGCCCCATAAGTGGGTAACCACATACACCAGGGCCAGGGGAATACCAAGTGAAAAATATGTCAAAGCCCACGAAAATGTCCCCGCCCGGCCCGGCCGGGGGCGGATTTCGTGTCCTTGCCCCGCCCCTCCGCCCGCCGCATTGACCTCGGACACGCCTTCTATTAAGAGGCATTCCGATTCAACGCGCGCTTCGCCAAAGGCACCCCCACACATGGATACGTCCCGCATCAGAAATTTCAGCATCATTGCCCACATCGACCACGGCAAATCGACCCTGGCCGACCGCATTCTCGAAATCACCGGGCTTATAAACGCCCGGGACATGCGCGAGCAATATCTCGACCGCATGGACCTCGAACGCGAGCGCGGCATCACCATCAAGGCCCAGACCGTGCGGATTCCCTACAAGGCCGCCGACGGGAAGGACTACATTTTAAATCTCATCGACACCCCCGGGCACGTCGATTTCTCCTACGAGGTCTCGCGCAGTCTGGCCGCCTGCGAAGGGGCGCTGCTGGTGGTCGACGCCACC
>JBKICS010000119.1:3243-4285 GCA_046567015.1 Acidobacteriota bacterium
AGACGCTCGCCAACGTCTTTCTGGCACTGGACAACGACCTGGAGATCATTCCGGTCCTCAATAAGATCGACCTGCCAAGCGCCGACCCCGAGGCCGTCAAAAAGGACATCGAGGAGGCCATCGGGCTGCCGTGTTCCGACGCCGTGTCCGTGTCGGCCAAGACCGGGGTCAACGTCGGGGCCGTGCTCGAACAGATCATCGCCAAGATTCCGCCGCCGGGCGGCAAGGCCGACGCGCCGCTGCGGGCGCTCATCGTCGATTCCTGGTACGACTCCTACCAGGGCGTGGTGGTGCTTTTCCGGATCATGGAAGGGACCATGCGCCACGGTCAGCGCATCCGCATGATGTACAACAACGCGGAATTCGAGGTCATTCGCCTGGGCGCGTTTTCGCCCGGACCCAAGGATTTTCCCGAATTCGGGCCGGGCGAGGCCGGATTTTTCTGCGCCAACATCAAGACGCTCACCGAAGCCCGGGTGGGCGACACCGTGACCTCCGCCGACAACCCGGCCACCGAACCGCTGCCGGGGTTCAAGGAAGTCAAGCCCATGGTCTTTTGCGGCCTCTATCCGGTGGACGCCGCCGAATACGAGGTTCTCAAATCCGCCCTGGAAAAACTGCGCTTAAACGACGCGGCCTTCACCTACGAGCCGGAAACCTCCCAAGCCCTGGGCTTCGGCTTCCGCTGCGGCTTTCTCGGCCTGCTCCACATGGAGATCATCCAGGAGCGCCTGGAACGGGAGTTCGGGGCCAACCTCATCGCCACCGCCCCCTCGGTCATCTATAAGGTGGAGACCACCGCCGGCGCGACCATCCCGGTGGACAACCCGAGCAAGCTGCCCAAGCCCCAGGAAATCGCCGCCCTCTACGAGCCCTTCGCCCGCCTGGAGATCCACACCCCCAACGAATACGTGGGCGGAGTGTTCAAACTGTGCGAGGAAAAGCGCGGCATCCAAAAGGACGTGCGCTACCTGACCGCCACCCGGGTGGTCATCACCTACGAACTGCCCTTTGCCGAGATCGTCTACGACTTCTTCGACCG
>JBKICS010000120.1:0-5392 GCA_046567015.1 Acidobacteriota bacterium
GGAAGAGGCCTCCGGCGGCCGGGGGGATGATCCCCCCGGACCCCTGCAAAGGGGGAAATTTTTCAAGGGTTTTTGACGTCAGCAGGCAATTCGGTCGGTGCTGGAACGTGTCTGCTTGCGTTTGACGGGAACCACCGTTGCTCCATCGGCTAGGGGCCTATGGCCCCCCAAAAAAAACGGAAACGGGGAATCGTAAATAAGACGGCCGCCGCTCCTACCTGGGAGCGGCGGCCGTTTGACGTGGGGCATGGTCGTTATTGCTGGTTGCGGTAGCCCCAGGCCGGTGCATGGTCGGGCGGGCCATGCTTCTTGTTCTTCTTCGACTTGTGCTTGGAAACCTTTTGATCGTCGTCCTGATCCTGATCCTGGTTCCGCTGGCCTTGCCCCTGCTGCTTCTGACGCTGGCCTTGGCCCATCTGGCCTTGCTGGCCCTGCTGGCTGCCCTGGTTCATCTGGCCTTGGTTCATCATCTGGCCCTGGCCCATTTGCCCTTGCCCCATCCCGCCTTGGCCCATTCCGCCTTGGCCCATTTGGCCTTGGCCCATTCCGCCTTGGCCCATTCCGCCTTGGCCCATTTGGCCTTGGCCCATTTGGCCCTGCTGGCCCTGGCCCTGGCTCTGCTGGCCCTGATCACGGTCTTTCTTGGCCAGCGCAGAAGCTGCCGGCAACAAGCCGATGATGCAAAACGACACGACAAGGTGACGCAATGGAATTTTCATGGCTTGGATCCTCGCTTGCCTGCTGCTATTAGCATAGCAAACGCGGCATGGACAGCGAAAACGACAATCAGGCGAGACCGGCCTGGACCCGCTGGGCCTTGAGCTCCTTCTGCCACTGGCGCACCAGGAAGATAAACGGCGTCAAGGCCAGGATTTCCGGAATCTCGCGGATGCCGAAGCGGGAGGTGGCGAAATAGAGCGCCGCCCCGGCCGCGCAGGCCGCGGCGATGCGCCACATGGACTTGATGTCGATGATGCGCATGCTCACCTGGCAGTAGCTGGTAGTGGCCACGGCCACGGCCGCCTTGGTGATCAGCATGGCCAGGCAGGTGCCCAGCAGCGGGTCCATGGGAATGAGCGTGGCGCAAAGGGCCAGGTTGAGCATGAGCCCGCCGATGTACACGAACAGAAGCAGGCGCTGCTTGCCCTGGCTCATCATGAGATAGGCGGCCAGATTGTGCACGAAACCGCAGATGATGGTGCCGACCAGCCATTTCTGCATCCACATGGCGTCGTAATAGGCCCCGCCGTAAATGAGGCCGATGATCCGGTCGGACTCGATAAACAGCACGAACATGACCGGGATGGACGCGCCAATCAGCCAGCGAACCGAGTTGTTGGCCAGCCGTTTGAATTCAGACTTGTCGCTTTTCCACAGCCGCACGAACAGTGGGTAGAGAATGGAGCGCAGCAGCAGATTGGACACCAGGATGGAGATGCCGTCCACCAGTTCCCAGGTGACGCTGTACTGGGCGACCTTGGTCGGGCCGCCCTGGCTTTGCAGGAAGTAGAGGTTGGCCTTGTTGTACAGGATGGCGGCCAGGGCCATGAGCACGAACACCGTGCCGTTTTTGGCCGTGGCCCAGGTGCGGGCCATGGATTTGCGCTTGAGCGACAGGCCGTTGAAAGCGGTGGTGCGCAGCGCCATCCACACGCCGCCGACCAGGTTGACCACGTTTTCGATGAGCTTAAAGAGCGCGATCCAGTGCGGCGCGGCCCCCAGGGCCAAAAGCGCTATGGCGTAGCCGTAGCCCAGGACCCCGGCCACGACCCGGATGCGGCCCTCGAGATCCTGCCGGCCCTCGACCCGGATGGCCACGAAAAAGGAGCTGGCGATGGCCTCCAGGCCCACGCCGGCCGAAATGACCATGACCAGGTTTTTAAGCCCCGGCGTGTAGCCCTGCCAGTGGATGAAGACCACCACGCCGAGCCACCCGGCCACCAGCAGCACGCCCTTTAAAAGCGTGTACTGGGCCAGGATGTCGCCCTTGTGGCTGAATTTCTTGCACAGCGAGGCGACCAGCGGCTGGTTGAGGCCGAATTCGCCGAGAAAGAGGATGATGGAGGCCAGACCGAAGGCCACCATGAATTCGCCGTAGTCGCTGGTGGACAACCGGGCCAGGTAGATCAGGAAAAAGGTGTGCAGCGCGTCGTGAATCCACTGCGCGCCGGCAAGTTGCAGAAATTTCGAAAAAATACCGTAGGACTGCCGGGGTACGGCTTTGGGGGCGGCAGGCGGTTTTTGGGGCATCGGGTTTTCCCCCTGCCGACCGCGCGTGGCGGCCGGCAGGGATGTTGTCAAGCGGTGCGGCTAACGAGCCTTGGATTTTTTCTTGGCGGTCTTGCCGGACTTCTTGGCCGAGGAGGCCTTGGCCGGCTTGTCGGCGGCGGGCTTGGCTGCCTTGGCCGGCGCGGCCTTGGCGGACGCGGCGGGCTTGGCCGGCTCGGGCGCGGACTCGGGGGCCGGCTTGGGCTCGGGCGCGGGGGCCGGTTCCGGTTTGGCAGCCGGGGCCGGCGCGACCACGGCCGGCGGGGTCTCCACCTTGATGGCCGGTTCGGTCATGCCCTTGGCGGCCGGGGCGGTGTCCATGCGGGGCGCGGGCACCGGGGCCGGCTCGGGAGCCGGTTCCGGCGCGGGTTCCGGAGTCGGTTCCGGCGCGAGTTCCGGCTCAGGGGCCGGGGCCGGCTCAGGTTCGGGCGCGGGCTCCGGGGTCGGTTCGGGCGCGGGAGCGGGAGCGGGTTCCGGCTCTTTCACCGGCTCGGGCGTCGGTTCCGGCGCGGGCGCAGGCTCGGGCGTCGGTTCCGGGGCCGGGGCCGCTTCCGGCTGCGGGGCCGGGGCCGCTCCCGGCGCGGGCGTCGGCTCGGGGGCGCTGGCGCCGCCGCCGCAACAGCCGCGCGGGGCGCACTGAATGAACGCGCCGAACTTCTCCAGCTCGTCCACCCGGCAGCTCCAGACCAGCTTGTCCTTGTAGTAGATGGCGTCGGGGCAGCCGTCGCACATGTTCTGGCGGCCGTCGTCGAAAAGGTCGCAGGGCTGGATGACCATGATGGACTGGATGTAGACCGGCTTGGTCCACATCTTGGGCCGCAGGAGCAGCTTGCCGAAGATCTTGCGCAGGCTCTTGTTAAACGGCGTCAGGAGCAGGAGCTTTTGCAGCCAGGCCGTCCAGCACGGGCGGGTGTAGGCGATATAGGTGCCGAAAAGGAGGTGGTGGAAGATCTGCATCCACTCGGCGAACTTGTCGTCGAGGTAGCCTAGGATCTCGTTCTTGTCGCCGGCCCGAAGGGTGAGCAGCCACTTCATGGACCGCGAATCCTCGGTGCCGTTTAAAAAGGCGCAGGGCTCGTGGTCGGGATAGGCCAGGCGGATGGCGTCGGCGATTTCCTGGGAATCGATGTCCTCGTGCTGCTCCTGATGGTCGAGCTGGTAGACGAGGTTGCCCACGTCGGCTGGACGGCCGTTGGCGAACACGTCGAAATTGCTGCGCTTTCTGGCTGAGCGGAAGAGGATGTAGACCATCGTCTGGACGATGTCGATGTGCTCGTGGGCCCAGCGGGTCAGCATGGGAATTTCGGACAGGGTGTCGCGGTAGATGGTGGCGTTAAACGAGCACGACACCTTGCCTTCGCCGTGTTCGTGTATCATCTCGGCGAGCTTTAAGCGCAGCGCGCACAGATCCTTTTCGCTGGCCCCCTTCCACCCCGGACGGACCTGATGCGAATCCACATGCATGGTGAAGCCGACAAGGCCCGCGGCGGCCAGTTCGCGCACGAGTTCGGGGGTGAGCGCCTGGCCGTTGGAATTGATGATGGGCTTCCAGCCCTGGGAGGCCACGTAGCGCACCAGCGGCACGATGTCGGGATAGATCAGCGGTTCGCCGCCGGCAATGGAGATGCCGTCGGTGCGGCGCATCTGCTTGACCCGCTCCAGATCGCGGATGACGTCGGCCAACGGCTTGTGACCGAAGGGATCGTTCTCGCGGTAGCACCCTTCGCAATACAAATTGCACTTGGTGGTCGGTTCAAGCCAGGTAATGGCGTTGTCGGCCAGGTTCCAGGGCAGCCGGTAGTACGTCTCCGGAGTCAGCGGGCGTTTTCTCATGGCAGTAGTATCCATTGGGCGAGGATTTTGCCGCTCTCAAGGCGACTTGGCGTTGGGTTACCGTAAATGGCCGTTACTGGCAACCGCACGGCCCGTGAATCGGGCCTTGGCGCGGTCTAAAAGCCCTTGTCCAGGGCCCCGACGATGGCCCCGGGCGCGCCGCCGGCCGTGCGCGGCACCAGCCGCCCGAGCAGCGGCACACGCCTGGCCGCTTCCCGAAAAGCCGCCGAGCGGCGCAGATTGACCACCAGCAAGGTGAGAATCATGACCGGGAAGGGCGCGATCTGAAAGAGCGTGCCGGAAAGCCCGGGCAGCACGTCCTGCAAAGCGATGCCGGCCACCTGGATGGCGGCGAAAAAAAGCGCGCCCATGGCCACCCGCACCGGCTTCCAGCCGCCGAAGATGACAATGGCCAGCGCGATCCAGCCCGCGCCCTCGCAGCCTTGGGGATGGCCCCAGCCGGGTTTGACCGACAGGGAATAGAGTCCCCCGGCCAGACCGCCCAGGGCCCCGCCGGCCAGACAGCACAGAAACTGCACCCGCGTCACGGCCAGTCCCCGGGCCGCCGCAGCCAGGGGCGATTCGCCAACGGCCCGCACCACCAGCCCGCCCCGGGTGCGCATGAGGAAAAACCAGACCAAGGCCACGGCAAGGAGACTCAAAAGCACCACCGGGCTCTGGCGAAAAATGGCCTGGCCGACAAGCGGGATGTCGGCCAGGCCCGGGAGGTTGAGCGCGCCGAGATCCGGCCCGGGCTGGCGGGCTTGGGCGTGGCCCATGAAATAGGCCAGCTCGCGGCAAAAAAGGGTCAACACGAACCCGACGGCCAGTTCGGATGCGCCAAGGACCAACCCGAACAGGCCGAGCACGGCGGCGATGGCCGCGCCGGCCAGCCCGCCGGCGGCCAGCCCCAGCCAGGGATTGCCCGTGGCCCGGGCCGCGGCAAAGGCGGCCATGGCCGCGAACAGCACCGTGCCATCCAGGGACAGGTTGATGACCCCGGCCCGCTCGGAAATGGTTTCGCCAAGCGCCGCCAGGATGAGCGGCGCGGCGGCGAAGAGCACGGCGGCAACAAGCGCGGTCAGATAGTCCAGGCTCATGCGCCGCCTCCCCTGCCGCCAAAGCCCTGGGCCGGCCAGAGCCGTCTGGCGGCGAAAAGGGTCAGCACCATGACCCCCTGGGCCACCCCGGCCAGAGAAGAATCCAGGGACAAAGCCAAGGGCAGCTGGATGGAGCCCACGGTGAGCACGGCGAAAAAGAGGCAAGACAGCGGCAGGAAACGCAGGCTCCC
>JBKICS010000121.1:0-3581 GCA_046567015.1 Acidobacteriota bacterium
TGGTCATCCAGCCTCCTGAGGGGGCCGTGTTTTTTTTCTTGCCTTGCTGACACGGATTTTCTAAAATCCGTGTCAGAGGTTCGGGTGTATCGAGTCGGCCGCCCGGTCGCGCCAGGCGGCTTGCAACCGTGCAACAAGGCAGTAGAGCCATGCAAGACGGCGCAAACGTCACCACCGCATTGTCTTCGGAGCCTGACAGCCTTCCCGGTGGAAAGACCCGCAACCGCTACGACCACATGGAATGGGCCGGCGCTTTTGGCGACATCGGCACGCTCATTCCCTTCGTCGTGGCCTACATCACCATCCTCGGCATCGACCCGCTGGGCCTGCTCTTCATGTTCGGCGCCTGCAAGATCGCCGCCGGCCTGTTCTACAAGACGCCCATTCCCATCCAGCCCATGAAGGCCATCGGCGCGGCGGCCGTGGCCGGCGGCATTTCGCCCGCCGCCCTGTTCGGCTCGGGCCTGACCACCGGACTGTTCTGGCTGGTCATTGGCCTGACCGGCACCATCGACCACGTGGCCAAGCTGGCCACCAAGCCGGTGGTGCGCGGCATCATGCTCGGCCTTGGCATGACCTTCGTGGTGGAGGGCATCCACCGCATGGTCGGCTCGCCGGTGTTGGCCGGGTTCGCGTTGACCATCACCTTCGTGCTGCTCTCGCGCCCCAAGATCCCGGCCATGTTCGTGCTGCTGCTCATCGGCGTCGTGGCCGCGCTCATTGGCAACCCGGCCCTCTGGACCGAGCTGACCCAGGTCAGCATCGGCTTTCGCCTGCCGGAATTCGGCCTGCATCAGATCCGTTGGGACGACATCGTCACCGGCACGCTGCTTTTCACCCTGCCTCAGATTCCGCTGACGCTCGGCAACGCCGTGGTGGCCATCGCGGCGGAAAACAACGAACTGTTCCCCGACCGTCCGGTCACCGAGCGCACCATGTGCGTGAGCCAAGGCATCATGAACCTCGTTGCGCCGCTTTTTGGCGGCGTGCCCATGTGCCACGGAGCCGGCGGCATGGCCGGGCACGTGCGTTTCGGGGCGCGCACCGGCGGGTCGCTGGTGATCCTCGGGACCATCGTCATCGTCATCGCGCTGTTTTTCAGCCAGTCCGTGGCCGTCATCTTCAAGATGTTCCCGCCGGCGATTCTCGGCGTCATCCTCTTTCTGGCCGGGGCCGAACTGGCCGTCACCGTGCGCGACATCGGCAACAAGCGCGAGGAGTTCTACACCCTGATCGTGGTGGCCGGCTTTGCCATGTGGCACATGGGCGTGGCCTTCGTGGTCGGGGTCATTTTGGACAATGCCCTGCGCCGCAAGTGGATTCGCCTCTAGGGGGCGGGAAGGGCCGCGGTCGCCGTCGGCAAGGGGCGACAGGTTTTTTCGGGTCCGGGTCTCGGGGGATAGCCTCCGGGGTCCGGACCCGCTGCTTTGGGGAGACGCCTTGTCCGCCCCAGGCCGCCAAATCGGCAAAATCGCTCCTCGCCCCCTTGCCAAAGGAATTGATCCCGTATATTTTCCTTTTTGACCAAATAGGAAATATTGGCCGCCGGGCGGCCGGGAGTTGTTCTCATGCAAGAGCATTGTCAGTCGGGCGGTTGTTCCTGCGCCTGCGGGCCGGGGGCCAGCAGGGGAGCCGGCCAGGATGCGGGGCAGGGTGGTGCGCAGGAAGCTGTCCTCGATGTCGGGCCGGACACGGTCAAGGAGCCGGAGTTGGCGATCGCCCAGGCGGACGGCCGGTGGCCGTCGCCTGCCCGATGGGCACTGGGCGCGGGCGGGCTTATCACCTGGTTTCTCGTCTACGGCCAGTTGCAGCCCTTCTCGCGACTGCTCACCTACGACGTCCTTGGACTGGCCAGGGGATCGCATCTGGGCGATTCCGTGGAATTTTTCCTCTACGACGCGCCCAAGGTGCTTATGCTGCTGACGCTGGTGGTCTTTGGCGTGGGCATCATCCGCTCCTTTTTCACCCCCGAGCGCACCCGGCGCATCCTGGCCGGCAAGCGCGAATCCGCCGGCAACGTCATGGCCGCGCTTTTGGGCATTGTCACGCCGTTTTGCTCCTGTTCGGCCGTGCCGCTGTTCATCGGCTTCGTCTCGGCCGGGGTGCCGCTTGGCGTCACCTTTTCCTTCCTCGTGTCCGCGCCCATGGTCAACGAGATCGCCGTGGTGCTGCTCTACGGCCTGCTTGGCTGGAAGGTGGCGGCGCTCTATATGGGCATGGGGCTGGCCGTGGCCGTGGTTGCCGGCTGGACCATCGGCCGGCTCAATCTGGAACGGTATGTCGAGGACTGGGTGCTGGCCATCCGGGCCGGCGGCGGCGAAGCGCCCACGCCGAACATGACCGCCAACGACCGGATCGACTACGGCAAAAACGCGGTCAAGGAGATCCTGGGCCGGACCTGGAAGTGGGTGCTGCTTGGCATCGCCGTCGGGGCCGGCATCCACGGCTACGTGCCCGAGGGGTTCCTGGCCGGCATCATGGGCCAGAACAACTGGTGGTCCGTGCCCTTAGCCGTGGTTATCGGCATTCCCATGTATTCCAACGCCGCCGGTATCGTGCCGGTGGTGGAGGCGCTTTTATCCAAGGGCGCGGCGCTCGGCACGGTGCTGGCCTTCATGATGGCGGTCATCGCCTTGTCGCTGCCCGAGATGGTCATTTTGCGCAAGGTTCTCAAGGTGCCCTTGTTGCTGGCCTTTGCCGGCATTGTCGGTCTTGGCATCCTGCTTGTGGGATACATCTTCAACGCGATCTTGTAAGGAGGCTTGTATGCGATTTCTGGCCCAACTGTTCCCGGAGTTTGCGACGAAACTGGACGAGATGGACGCGCTGTACGCCGAAAAGCGTTTCATCGACGAAAAGACTTACCAGTTCATCTGTTTCGCCGTGTCCATCAAGGCCCGGTCCAAACCCTGCGTGCTCAAGCACTTCAAGGGGGCGCTGGACGCCGGGGCGAGCCTGCAGGAGCTGGCCTACATCCTGGCGCTGGTCATGCGCGAGGCGGCCGGGGCCGACGACTGCTGGACCCATGACGTGCTGGGCGACGTGGCCGACATCATCGCCGGCAAGATCGACTGCGGCTGCAAGAAATAGCGGCCCCAAGGAGTGCCTCGTATGAAGATTCAGGTGCTCGGCACGGGCTGCGCCAAGTGCAACGAGCTGGAAAAGCTGGTCAAGGAAGTGGTGGCCGAGAAGGGCGTCGACGCCACGGTGGAGAAGGTGACGGACTTGCAGCAGATCGCCATGCTGGGGGTGTTCACGACTCCCGGGCTGGTCATCGACGGCGTCATCAAGGCTGTCGGCGCGGTGCCATCCAAAAAGGACATCGCGGCCTGGGTGTAGCAACCGGGTCAGTTTTGGCGGCTTCGGGGCGAAGCGAAAAGCACAAGGCCGCCTGGACGGTCGGCATGTTCTCGCCGACCGTCCAGACGGCCTTCCATATTTCTCCAGTTGCAGGGGGCCGGGGGGATGATCCCCCGGATCCCTGCAACCGTGGTCCCCGTCAAAGGTGAACGATTGCTTCCCCGGCCTTCAGCCGACCGGATTGCCAAGCCTCGCCAGAACCCCCTTTAGAACTTCTTCAG
>JBKICS010000122.1:0-5970 GCA_046567015.1 Acidobacteriota bacterium
CAGCCCAGCCGCAGTTGTTTGGAGGAAGAGCGACCAGACGGGTTGGACTGGGCCGCAACCAGCGACGATTTCAACGGTTTTTCTTCTTGGTTTTCCCGGGCGACCCACGCGGCGCAGCCGCCAGGCGTTTCCGCGCTCAACTGTCCCCTCACCCCCCCCAGGCCCACGGCAGTGACTTACCCCGTCCATCCAGCCGCGCCCCGTTCGGGGGGCCGGGGGGATCATCCCCCCGGTGGGTCCAGGGCAAAGCCCTGGCAGGGTCTGGGGCGGCGCCCCAGTTCTTCTCCCTCTTACTTGCGCAGGCCTTCGCGCAGTTGCACCACGGTCCAGCCGGCTTTCTTGAGGTTTTTGGCGGAAAGGGGGCTTACTTCGCCGGTGACCACGAGTTTTTTCGTTTTTGCGCCCTGGGCCTTGGCGGCGCTGTCCAGGGTCTGGGCGATGCCGGCCAGGGTCGGGGTCCAGGCCAGGTAGTCCAGGGGAAAGGCGGCAAGGAAACCGTTGCCCGGGGTCTCGGCGGCGATGAAGCGTCCGGCGTTGACGAAGCGGGCGACGCGGTCGGTGGTTGCGTTGAGGTTGGCATAGAGTTCGGCCATGCGGGTCCGGAAGAAGGCCAGGTCGTCGTTGTCGGTGAGGATGCAGAATTTGACGTATTCGCCACGGCCGCCGACGCCCACCATGCGGTCCAGGGCCAGGACGAGCCGGGTCTGGGTGATGGGGTCGAAGTGGGGGTTGTCGACGAACAGTCCGGCCTGGTTGGGCGTGGAGCCCATGCCTTTTAAGCGTTCGCGGTTGGAGGCGAACAGATCTTCGGGCGGGATGGCGACGTCCACGGCGCTTTGCGGGGTGAAGTTGGCGTTGTTGAGGAAGACGAAGGCCGAGCCGCCGGGGATGGCGGCCGAAGCGGCGAAGGAGCCGAAAAAGCCGGCTCCGGCCAGGCGCTTGAGGCTGGTCTGGAGGATGGGGTTGGTGGAGTAGGGGTCGACCGAGAAGGCCTTGGCATATTCGCGTTTGGCCCGGTTGTAGCCGAGCAGTTCGCCCATGGTGCCGTCGCCGTCCTTGGGGCGGTCGCTTTCGATACTGGCCTGGGCGCGGGAGAAGGACTTGCCGACGTTGGAGAGGCTGTCGGCCGGGTGGACGATGAGGTTAAACGCCCCGGTGACGGCTCCGGCCGTGGTCTTGGCCAGGGATTTGCCCATTTCGGCCCCGGCGTTGACTTTGTCCATGGCGGCGGCGGCGGTCAGCTCCTGGATGCGGGTGAAGAGCAGGGCGGTGGATTCCACGCGCAGGTCGCCCTTGGGCGAATGCAGGGTATAGATGTTGAGGTAGCCGTCATTGGCCACTTTGTTGTCCACGCTGTGGTTGGGGCCGACCAACACGGCGTCGGGGAAGAGGCTTGTGGCCGAGAGGCTGGGCGGATTTTCGAAGGCGTCGGCCTTGGGCGGGGCGGCGACGGCGAGGGTCGGCAGCAGGGCCAACGCGACGGCGAGGGCGAGGGCGTGAAAACGGACAACGGGCATGGCGGGCTCCTTGGCGTTTTTATTGACGCTCTGCATACGTCAGTGCAGCCGAATTGTCATGGGCGGCTTTACAGTCGGCTGGGGCGGTATTAGAGACGCTGGAACCGAAAGGAGGCAGGTTTTGGATATCATCACGGAACCAGCGGCATTGCGGGAGCGCGCCCGGGAGTGGTCCCGCGCCGGGAAAGCGGTCGGTTTTGTGCCCACCATGGGCTATCTGCATGCCGGCCATGCCAGTCTCATGCGCCTGGCCCGGGAGCGGGCCGAGGTGGTGGTGGCCAGTATCTTCGTCAACCCCACCCAGTTCGGGCCGGGGGAGGATCTGGACGCCTATCCGCGCGACCTGGAGCGGGACGCCGCCCTGGCCCGGGAGCTTGGTGTGGACGTGCTGTTTGCGCCCGAGCCCGGGGCCATGTACGCGCCCGAGGCGGCCACCTGGGTGGAGGTGCCGAGCCTGTCCCGGCATTTGTGCGGGGCCTCGCGGCCAACGCATTTCCGGGGCGTATGCACGGTGGTGTCCAAGCTTTTCCTGCTGGTGCGCCCGACGTTTGCCGTGTTTGGGCAAAAGGACTGGCAGCAGCTGGCCATCATCCGGCGCATGAACGCCGATCTGGGCTTTGGCGTGGAGATCGTGGGCGCGCCCATCGTGCGCGAGGCCGACGGGCTGGCCCTGTCCTCACGCAATGTGCACCTGACGCCGACGGAACGGGGGCAGGCCGTGGCCATCAGCCGGGGGCTGGCCCTGGCCGAGGAGCTGGCGCGCGGCGGCGAGCGCGACGCCGGCCGCATTCTGGCCGCTGTCCGGGCGCGGTATGTCGCCGAGATGCCGTCCGGGGCGGTGGATTATCTGGAATGCGTCGATCCCGGGACCATCGAGCCGCTGGCGACGATCGACGGTCCGGCGCTGTTCGCGGCGGCGGTGCGGTTTTCCGCGGCGCGGCTTATCGACAACCGGTACGTGGACGCATGAGGGTTGTCATGGTAACGTCATCACGGCCCATCTTGCAATTTTTGCCACGCCAGGGTAGTGGCACAAATTTCCGAAGCTGATGAAGCACATATTTTGCATATGAGCTGCGCGCCGCCACAGGGAAGCGGCCGGCTCAAGGAGGATATCCCATATGATCAATGCCAAGGGCCGGTATCTTTTCAGCTCCGAATCCGTGACCGAAGGGCATCCGGATAAAGTCGCCGACCAGATTTCCGACGGCATTCTCGACGCCATTCTGGCCCAGGATTCGGAAGCGCACGTGGCCTGCGAAACCCTGGTCACCACCGGTCTGGCCTTTATCGCCGGCGAGATCACCACCCAGGCCTACGCCGACTTCCCGTCCATTGTCCGCGAAACCCTCAAGGACATCGGCTACAACAGCTCGACCATGGGCTTTGACTGGGAAACCTGCGCCGTCATCTCCTCGGTTGACAAGCAGTCCGTGGACATCGCCCAGGGTGTGTCCCGGGTCAAACCCGAAGAGCAGGGCGCCGGCGACCAGGGCATGATGTTCGGCTTTGCCTGCGACGAGACCGATACGCTGATGCCCGCTCCCATCTACTGGGCGCACAAGCTGTCGCGTCGGCTCACCGAGGTGCGCAAGACCAATGTGCTCGATTTCCTGCGCCCGGACGGCAAGACGCAAGTGGCGGTGGAGTATGTGGACGGCAAGCCCGTGCGCATCGACAACGTGGTGGTGGCCTGCCAGCACGCCGAAGAGATCTCCCACGCCGACCTGTGCGAGGCGGTCAAGAAGGAAGTCATCTTCAAGACCCTGCCCGAGTCCATGGTGGACAAGAACACCAAGGTCTACATCAACACCACCGGCCGGTTCGTCATCGGCGGCCCCATGGGCGACTGCGGCCTGACCGGACGCAAGATCATCCAGGACACCTACGGCGGCATGGGCAACCATGGCGGCGGCGCGTTCTCCGGCAAGGATCCCTCCAAGGTGGACCGTTCCGGCGCGTACATGGCCCGCTACGTGGCCAAGAACATGGTGGCCAGCGGCGCCTGCTCGCGCTGCGAAGTCCAGATCGCCTACTGCATCGGCGTGGCCGACCCGCTGTCGGTGCTGGTGACCTCCATGGGCTCCAGCGACATCCCGGACGAGGTGCTGACCAAGGCCGTGCGCGAGGTCTTCGACCTGCGCCCCTACTTCATCACCAAGCGCCTGGACCTCAAGCGCCCCATCTACAAGCCGACGTCGTGCTACGGCCACTTCGGCCGCAACGAGCCCGGGTTCACCTGGGAAGTCACGGACGCGGCCGCGGATCTGCGCACGGCGCTGAAAATCTAAGACCGTTCGTTTCCGGCGGCCCGC
The DNA here is from genome assembly GCA_046567015.1 of Acidobacteriota bacterium. Classification (GTDB taxonomy): domain Bacteria; phylum Desulfobacterota; class Desulfovibrionia; order Desulfovibrionales; family Desulfovibrionaceae; genus Solidesulfovibrio. The sequence continues at coordinate 3,833 of JBKICS010000122.1, forward strand.
GGCGACGTCGCGGGCCGCCGGGACGGAGGTGTCCATGCTGCGCCGGTTGTCCGAGAGCGTCGAGCGGTTCATGGCGGCGCAGGAAGCGTCGGCCCGGCGCAACTTCGTGGAAGTGTGCCGGCGCTGGTCCGAGATCGTCGGGCCGGAGACGGCGGAATTGCTGCGCCCCCTTGGGCACAAGCGGCGTGATCTGTATCTTGGGGCGGATGATCCGGTGGCGCTCCAGGAGATGCTTTTCGCGGCTCCGGAAATATTGTCGCTGGTCAATGGGGCTTTGGGTCACGAAGCCTTTGACAAGGTGCGGTTTGATCTGCTAGGAGGCCGGGTTCCTTTGGATGCGTTGCGGGCCATCCCGCCGCGATTTTCCACGCCCGCGGAGAGCCGGCCCGAGCGGCTGGGCGGGCTTTTGGGTGCGCTTGATCCGAACTCGCCGGTAGGGCGTTGCTACGCCAAGTATGTAGCGTATTTCGAGGCCGGGCCGAATCCATCCGGCGCACGTCGCCGGGTGCGCCGCAAGAAGGCGGACTAGACGGTCCCACACGGCGGGATAAATTTCTTGGAGGCGAATATATGAGCGAAGGCATGCAACTTGATCTGAAGAAGCCCCTGGACAAGATGACCGCCAAGGAGCTGCGCGAGCTGGTTCTCAAGCAGATCCCGCAGGTGACGGGCGCTTCCGGTCTTGGCAAGGACGAGCTTCTGGTGCAGATCAAGGAAGCTCTGGGTATTGGCGGCGAAGAGGGTCCGAAGGTTTCGCCGTACAAGACGAAGATTTTGTCGATGAAGCAGAAGATGCGTTCGCTTCGCGCCAAGCGCACGGAAGTGTCTGGCGACGGCTCCCGCAAGCAGAAGGAGCTTCTGCGTCGTCAGATCAACAAACTGAAGAAGCGCACGCGTCGTTTGGCCAAGGCCTAGCGCGGGCCGAAAAAATTCAAGAAATTTCTTGACAGGGACACGGTGAAGGTATAGTCTGCGCTTTCTTGGCTGCTGGGGGATCGTCTAGCGGCAGGACTGTGGACTCTGACTCCACCAACCTAGGTTCGAATCCTAGTCCCCCAGCCAAGAAATAAAACGTCCCCATCGTCTAGCCTGGTCCAGGACATCGGCCTTTCACGCCGGTAACAGGGGTTCAAATCCCCTTGGGGACGCCAAAAAAATCAAGCCCTTACGAGAAATCGTAAGGGCTTTTTTGTTGTGGGGCGAATATGCCCCACACTCTGCCCCACAAATTTGCGGAAAATTGAAAATGGGATTGTCGTGTTCGGACGGGCAAGATGCAAGCCGAGGGCGTGACCGGCAAGATAATCCGCCTGGATTTCGCTCAGCTATCCAGCCTGTTCTCATACGCTCGTTTGGTTTGGTGGATGGATAGCCTGGACTATCCCCGTGCCCCAGGCGGCCAAGCCGAAACTGCTGCCTGGGCGCATTCGGAGGCTGGAGCTGGGAGATGAGGAACGGTGGTATTATATGAGGTGGTCGCGGAAAATTGGACAGCCTGCTAAGCTATAGTCCTTAAGCGAGGAGGACGGTTTTCAATGTCCCAGCGACGGAAGTTTTCAGCGGAGCGGAGTTCAAGGCCAAGGTGGCGCTCGAGGCCATGTCCGGCGACATCACCTATTTTCGCATGCGGCGTGGTTTTCTCTACCTGGTGGCGGTCATGGACTGGCACAGCCGGGCCGTGCTGTCCTGGCGGCTGTCCAACACCATGGACGTCGATTTCTGCGTTGCCGCATTGGAGGAGGCTATGAATCGTTACGGGGTGCCGGAAATCTTCAACACGGACCATCGCAGTTCACCAGCCTGGAATTCACCCAGACGCTCAAAGATGCCGGCGTCGCCATCTCCATGGATGGCAAAGGTCGATGGATGGACAATGTCTTTATCGAGCGGCTGTGGCGCTCGGTGAAATGGGAGTGCGTCTACCTGGGGGGAACTCGAAACCGGCAGCCAGGCCCGCCAGGCGCTTGGCGACTGGTTCCGCTTCTACAATGAGCAGCGACCGCATGCGGCTTTTGACGGTCGCCGTCCCATGGACGTATACCGGGATGGCCACTCGGCTTCAAAGGCGGCATGAGCACTAACCGGACTATAGCTTAACTGCGCCGCCAACCTGTCCAACCAATCCGGACCACCTCATG
>JBKICS010000123.1:0-10131 GCA_046567015.1 Acidobacteriota bacterium
CCGGTGAAATTGCGGTTGCTGAAGTATGTACCGTACACCTGGGCGTCGCCCACCATTTTCACTTCCGTGGCCGCCAGGGCCGTGGCCGCCAGGCCCAGGACGAACAGGGTCGCCAGGGCCGAGATGCTGGTTTTTTTCATGCGTCCTTCCTCTTTGCTGTCAGGCAATCACTGACGCGGCCCCATGCCGCGCCGCGGTTCGTGGCGAACGAACCTCGGGCGATTATTACAAACCCGTAACGCTGACAGCAACGCGAATGAAAAATTATTACTCCCATGATTTCAAAATGTTGCCGAATCACCTGATTATTCCATACTGTCACGGCTATGTTATTGAACGGAATTCTTGAACACACAACTGTGCTATTTCCATATTCCGGAGCCATAGCCGTCTAGATCTGAACACATGAAATAAAATTTCGACGCGAAATAGCTGACAACGAGGATATGTCGCGAGCGTTCACGATTTATTGCCGTGTCGTGATCGTCACCAATTGCGCAATGCGTCCTCAAACTGACGTCTCTCGGCGCGACTTGGCCAAGCGCCGCCGCCAGACAACACGTGTTGGACGCGGTGAAGGGATCCGCTCGAGGACTGGGGGCGCGAAACGGCAAACAACGGAGAGCGGCCGCCGAGGCCCTGGGCAGGGGAAGGCTCCGGTTGCGGCCGTCCGGTTCCTGGTTGTCGCCAGGGAGCTCTTGGCGTGGGGATCTGCCGGCGTCGCGCCAGCGAGGCCACGTCATGGCCTCCGGTCCCGGGCGGACTGGACGCCAAAAGTCGCCGGAGAAACTCGGGCGCGACGGCCCGGCTTTGGGGAAGTGACCTGGATGCGGGCGTCAGGACGAAGGACGCGGCGGATTGGACAGCAGTCTGTCAACCAGGGAGGCCGGGTGCCCCGAAAAGCTCCCGGCCTCCCTCCTGAAAAAACCGTTCCAGCGGCTCCTATCGCCCGGCGGTGCCGCAGCCCGAACGGACGGACTGGCAGGCGGCGACGCAGGCCCGGTCGCCCCGGCACTGGGCCACGCAGGACTGGTACTGCTTCGCGCACTGCTGCGGGGTTTCCGCCGCAGGGTTGCCGATGTTGGCCAACATCTGCTGGGTGACCTGGATGGTGGGCAGGCCCGGGGCCACGGCCACGCCGTTTTGGATCTCCAGGACCGCGCCGCAGGTCAGGTAGCACATGGGGACCACGGCGTTGCACACGACGCTGGGGTCGTGGTTGGAGCCATAGGGCATGACGATGGCGGCCACGGGCAGGCCGTCGGGTTTGACGCAGTAAAATTGGGTTTGGGCGAAGGCCGTGGCGGCACTCAGCAACAGGCCCAGGACGAATAATGGAACGAACAGATGTTTCATGGGGTATACCTCCTTACGGAAACGGTTTTCCGCTATCCCGAGGGCTACAACAAATCCTGGCCGATGTCATGAAATTCGGGTAGAAAAATGCGGTTGTTCGGCGCTGCAGAAACCGTTTGAAATGGGGAGGCCCCCGTTGACTTTTCTCGGGGGACCGTGCTAGGCCTTCGCGACTTGTGAACTTGTGCACGAGCGCCGGCCTCTCCGGGCCATGGAGCCCGACGCCTGTCCCAAGGCAGGAGCCCAGACGATGCTTGGCAAGTTGATCAAGGATAGAAACGTTCGCGAGTCCATCGCCTCGGCCTCGGTGATCGGACTCAATCTGGTTTCGGCCACCTTCGTGGGTCTGCTCATCGGATGGTGGTTGGACCGCTGGCTTGGAACCAAGCCTTGGCTTCTGCTGACTTTTTTGATCCTGGGCATTGTTGCCGGGTTCAAGAACGTCGTGATTGAGGTCAAAAAAATCCAGAAGGCTGACGCCGAGGAACACACAGATCATGGCGACACGGATGCGAAACCTTAGAGACGGACTGGAACGCTGGCTGTACCGGCGCGGCTACGTCCATCCCGAGGTGCGCGAGCTGGTGCGCAACCAGGTGGCGCTGACCGCCCTGGTCTGCCTGGCCTGTCTGCCGTTTTCCGGAGTGTCCACGGCGGCCTGGTCGTTGGCGGCCGGCACGGCCATCATCAGCCTGAATTTCTGCTCCTTGGCCAAATTCGGGCAGCAGATCACGGGATATGGGAACAAGCGCGACGCCATCGCGGCGGTGTTGGCCCGGTTTTATTTCCGGCTGGCACTGACTGGCGGCGTGCTTTTCGGTTTGATTGTCTGGTTCGGGGCTTCGCCGTTGCCGCTTTTGGCCGGCATTTCGACGGTGGTGGTTAACTTCCTCGTCTGGGGCGTCGCGCGCCATGCCGGCTCCAAGACGCACCAAACGCTTACGGGAAAGGAGGCATAGGACATGGCTGGTGGGTTGCCGCATCCGATTCTGCTTGTCGACGAGGCCGCGAAGAGCGTTGGGCTGTACAAGCTCAACGACGTCTTCCACGCCCAGGTCATCGACACCAACGTCATTTACGCCTGGTTCGCCATGGGCCTGCTCATCATCCTGGGCATGCTGGCCACCCGCAAGCTCGCCATGGTGCCGAGCGGGCTGCAGAACTTTTTTGAAGTCGTCGTCGGCGGACTCGAGTCCTTCGTCGTCGAGAACATCGGCGAAAAGGGCCGCAAGGTGTTTCCCTTCCTGTGCGGTCTGTTCCTGTTCATCATCACCGGCAACCTGATCGGTCTGGTTCCCGGCCTGGATTCCCCGACCAACAACGTGAATACCAACGCCGCCATGGCCTTGACCGTGTTCGCCTATTACAACTTCTGGGGCATCCGCATGTGGGGCGCCGGATATATCAAGCACTTCATGGGACCGTTCTGGTGGCTCGTGCCACTGATGCTGCCCATCGAAATCATTTCGCACTTGGCCCGTCCGCTTTCGCTCACGCTGCGTCTCTTCGGCAACGTGCGCGGCGAGGAAATCGTCCTGGTGCTCCTGTTCGCCCTGGCTCCGGTCGTCGGCACCTTCCCGATGTACTTCCTGTTCTCGCTGGCCGACTGCATCCAGGCCTTCGTGTTCTTCATGCTGGCCATGATCTACCTCAAGGGCTCGCTGGAGCACGCGCACTAGAATTCGGGGGAAATGGTCCTTAGGACCGTAACTTTAAACACCTGATTTTCAGGAGGATCGACATGCGTAAAGCTTTCATGACCATCTTCTCGACCGCTGCCCTGCTGTCCCTGGCTTCCGCTGCCTTCGCCGCCGGCGACCCCATGGGCGCCATCGGCACCATCTCTTGGGCCACTGCCATCGGCATGGGCATCGCCGCCGCCGGTTGCGGCCTGGGTCAGGGTCTGGGTCTGAAGGCCGCCTGCGAAGGCACCGCCCGTAACCCCGAGGCTGGCGGAAAAATCACCGTCACCCTGATTCTCGGCCTGGCCTTCATCGAATCCCTGGCCATTTACGCCCTGGTCGTCTGCCTGATCCTGCTCTTCGCCCACCCCTTCGCGAAGATCATCACCGGCTAATGACGGTATGACCCGAAAGGAGGCCGGCAACCCCGGCCTCCTTTTTTTTCCACCCAACCTGCACGCACCAAAGGATGCCGCGCCTTGAAAAGCGAACACATCCCCAAGGCCACGATAAAGCGCCTGGCCATGTACGTGCAAGTGCTCGAAACGCTCAAGCGCGAAGGCTCGCAAGTCGTTTCCTCGGAATTGCTTGCCCGTACATGCTCCGTCAATCCTTCACAAATTCGCAAGGATTTGGCTTATTTCGGTGAATTCGGCGTGCGTGGCGTCGGCTACCACGTCCAGGATCTCATCTACTCCATCAAGCATTCCCTCGGCGTTGACCGGGTCTGGAAATGCGCCCTGGTCGGCGTCGGCAACCTGGGCAAGGCGCTTTTGCGCCATCAGGATTTCAAGTTTCGCGGCTTTGACATCGTCGGGGCCTTCGACTGCGACCCGTTTAAGATCGGCGAGGAAATCTCCGGCCTGGAAGTGGTCTGCACCCGTCGGCTCAAGGACGCGGTCAAGGAACTGGGCATCGAGATCGGGCTCATCACCACCCCGGTCAACCGGGCCCAACGGGCCGCCAATTTCCTGATCGAGGCCGGGGTCAAGGGAATCATCAACTATTCGCCGGCCATGCTCACGGTGCCGCCGGACATCTACGTCGAATACGTGGATTTCTTTCACCACTTCTATTCCGTGGCCTTCTCCATCACCTTAGACCGCCATCAGGAGCGGGTGGGCGGAGACGGCGAGGCCGAGGAAGACGACTGATCCGGGCGCGCCCGCCGGTCCCGCCTGTCGCGGCCTCTCGATCCCCGGCCTTGGCCGGGTTTCTTTTTTCGATCCGGCGGCGGCCGGGAAAGCCGCCGAGCGCACGGCGCCTCCCATGAAACACCTCCAGACATCACCCCTGTTCACAAGCGAAACCGCGAAAAAAGCCCTGGCCCAGACCCTGCCCATCGCCCTGGGCTATGTGCCGGTGGGCATGGCCTACGGCGTGCTGGCCGGCAAGGCCGGGCTCTCGGCCGTAAACGTGCTGCTCATGTCCGTCCTGGTCTATGCCGGCTCGGCTCAGTTGGTGGCTGTGGGCTTGTTTGCCGCCGGAGCCTCGGCCTGGGCCGTGGCGGCCACCACCCTGGCGGTCAATCTGCGCCATGTGCTCTTTTCGGCGGCCATGGCTCCCTTGCTGACCGGCTGGCGCAAGCGGGAGCTGGCCGCGTTCGCCTTTGAACTGACCGATGAGAGCTTTGCCCTGCACGCGGCCCGGTTCGGCCGGGGGGACCGGGACCAGGGCCTGACGCTCTCCATCAATGTCCTGGCCCAGGCCGCCTGGGTGGCCGGCACGGCCCTGGGCGTGGCCCTGGGGGACATCCTGGGCGACGGCCGGGCCTTTGCCCTGGATTTCGCCCTGCCGGGCATGTTCCTGGCCTTGCTGGCCGGGCAGTTGGGAAGCCGGTCCCAGGTGGCGGCGGCCCTGGTCGGGGCGGGCCTGTCCCTGGGAGCGGCCGGGCTTGGCATCACGGGATTTGGCGCGCTGGCGGCCGGACTGGCCGGAGCCGGCTGCGGCCTGGGAGTGGAGCGATGGATGACCAGGCGACTTTCGTAACCATTGCCGCCATGGCGGCCGTAACCTACGCCACCCGCTCGGGCCCCTTGCTCTTTCTGGCCGGGCGCACCTTGCCGCCGACGGCCATCCGCTTTCTGGCCCATGTGCCGGCGGCGGTGCTGGCCGCCTTGGCCGCGCCGGCCTTGCTGCGCCCGGAAGGCCGCTTCGACCTGAGCCTGGACAACGCCATCCTCTGGGCCGGGCTGGCCGCCTTTGCCCTGGCGCTGCGCACCAAGGGCTTTTTCGGGCCCGTGGCCCTGGGCATGGGCCTGGTTGCGGCGGCGCGGTGGTTCCTTGGCGGCTAAAGCCCTTAGCTGTCCCGCCGGCCGGTCAGGCGATAGCGGGTGGCCGGCCCCCGTCCTTCCTTGAGCACGATGCCGCGCGTCACCAAATCCTGCAGATCATGCTGGGCGGTTCGCTGGGGCACATCGCTCCCCCCGGCGTCCTGGTAGTCCTGGCGGGTAAAGGTCGGCCGGTCGAGCAACACCCGCAAGGCCTTGCGCTGCCGGCTGGACAGGGGCGCGTCCAGGGCGGCGGGTTCGGCCTCCAGGGCCGGCTGCGTCCCCTGGGAGACCGCCGCCTGGCCGCCTGGCGATTCATCCTCGAAGTGGATGTCCTCGGCCAGGATCAGTTCCCGCTCGGCCAGGGCCGCGGCCCGGATGATGCAGTTCTTGAGTTCCCGCACATTGCCCGGCCAGGCATGGCGCTGCAACTTGTCCAGGGCCCCCCGGGACAGGAACAGCTCCCCCTTGCCCATGCGCCGGCCGGCCAGTTTCAGGAAGTGCCCGGCCAGCACCGGGATGTCGTCCTGACGCTCGCGCAGGGCCGGGGTGTTCACGGCCAGCACCTGCAGGCGGTAGAACAGATCCTCGCGAAACTCTCCGCTGGCCACCAGCTCCTTGAGGCTCACGTTGGTGGCGGCGATGACCCGGGCGTCGAAGGGCTGCTCCTCGTCGCTGCCCAGCGGACTGATGCGCCGCACGGACAGGGCCCGAAGCAAGGCCTGCTGCACCCGCACCGAGGCGTTGCCGATCTCGTCGAGCAGCAGCGTGCCGCCGTCGGCGGCCAGAAACGCCCCCTTGCGGTCGCTCTTGGCTTCGGAAAAGGCTCCCTTGACATGGCCGAACAGGGCGTCCATGAGCAGGTTTTCATCCAGCGCGCCGCAGTTGATGGAAATAAACGGCATGACCTTGCGCTGGCTTAGGCGGTGGATGGCCTCGGCGGTCAGTTCCTTGCCGGTGCCGGTCTCGCCGATGACGAGCACGTCGGCGTCGGTGGCCGCGATTTTCTGGATGCGCGACAACAGTTGCTCCATGGCCCGGCTTTCCCCGACCAGATCCTCCAGGGCTTCGGCCTGCTGCCCTTGGCGCGAATTTGGCGCGACGAGGTGCACCTTTTCCCTGGCGCGAACCGAGCGCAACCGCTCGTCCCGGGCTTTGATTTCCATTTCCTTGGATAAAAGCGCGGCCACCAGGTTGTTGACGGCGCGCTTGAGGGTGGCGGTGTCCTGGTCGCTGTCCGGCAGATCGATCTCGTGCAGTTCGCCTTCCTGGCGCATGTTCCGGACCTCCTCGGCCAGGCGCAGGATGGGCTTGGTGATGACCCGGGCCAGGATGTAGATGCATCCCGCCATGGTCAGGATCGCGCCAAGGGTGGTGATAAAGAGGATGTTGAACTGCCCGAATTCGGCGGCCCGGGGCAGCAGGCTGCGATCGATGTAGATAATGCCGCCGATGATCTCCCACTCTCCCTGTCCCTCGCTGCGAAAGCGGACCGGGGCGTAGCCGATGTAGTCCTCGCTGGAGGCGATCTTGGACGGCCCGAAATCGGGTTCGCCGCGTTCGATGCCGGACTGCCCTTGCTGCAGGGCCGAGACCATGCGCCAAAACGTTTCATGGCGCGGTCCAGGCCGGAAGGCGTCGTCGTAACCGGGTTTGCCATGGTCGCCGGACAACCCGGTCCGGGCCGTCTCCACGGACAGCTCGCGACGAGGATCGTCAATATTTTCCGACTGGAAGAGGATCCAACCGCGCTCGTCCAAAAACAGGCTCAGCCGGTTCTCCGCTGTCCGATTGTAGCCGAGCAGCGGCGCGCGCGGCGAGTTGTAGAGCGACAAGACGTTGCGCAACTGGCGCGCGTCCACGGAAAGGATCAGGTAGCCGGTCAAACGGCCGTCGCCGTCGATGACCGGGGTGGTCAGGCGCAGCAGGCTCAGATCGTGCCGGCGGGGTTGGACGTCAAGCCCCGTGGGGGGATAATACACCGCGATCAGGTCGGACAGGGACACCTGCCCCCGTTGCAGGCCGATGGCCTTGCGCGACACCATAAAAGGCCCGTTCTTGGACTTCTGCACCACATCGGCCGACACTTCCTCAACGGTTTCGCCGCTTTTGAGGAACACGTACTGGTTGTCCGGCCCCTCGCCCACGAAGGCGGCCTCGGCATAGAGCTCTCCCCGGGCCGCAGCCGAGGCTTCCATGAAATTGCGCAACCGCTCCCGGGTCATGGGCCGATGGGCCAGGGCCACGATATCCTCGCGGCACCCTTCCAGCATGGTTTCGATCTCATGGGCCTGGGCCAGGGTCAGGGTCAGGGAACTGCGGCCCAGGGCCAGATCGATGTAGCGGTTGGAAAAGACGTTGAGGACCAGGCCCGTGGCCCCGAGGATGAGGATGACCGGCGGGATGAGGAAGACCAGGAGTTTCTTGCGGATGCTCCAGTCGGACAGCCCCTTGAGATAGGCATCCGAAGGCGTGGTGCGGTTTGAGCGACGCAGCAGGCGCAGCATGGGGTCTCCTGTGGGCTCGGCATCCTTGGCGCGTTTTGCGCAATAAGCCATTCCTGGCGCTATTAATGCGCAAATACCCCGCACCCCTGTCAAGCGCTTTTTTTCACTTATTTAATTTCTCCTTAAAATTCAGCATTATTATCACGCCGGCACAGCCTTTGCTTTGAAGAGGCGCGAAAGCGACGCCGCTAAACGCGTCGATTCAAAAAGGAGGTGTTGTGATGCAGATTCTCGTGGCGCTCGATCAGTCCCCGTTCGCGGTGACCGTCCTGGAAAAAGCCATAGCCCTGGCCAAGTCGCAAGGCGCGACCATGTCCATCATGACCGTGGCCGAAGATTTCTTCGATCTCGGCGACTACCTGGACGTCGCTTCCGTGACCGACAAAATTTTCGCGACGACAAAAGCCGATGCCCAGAAGTATGGGGACATCGCCAAGGCCGCCGGCATCGAAGCCAAGGTCATCGTCGAACAAGGCGTTTCCCCAGCGGACCTGATCATTGCCCACGCCGAAAACAACAAGATCGACCTGATCGTCATGGGGCACCAGGGGAAAAAGGGCCTGTCGAAATACCTGATCGGCAGCGTGGCCGCCCGGGTCGTTTCCCACGCGCCCTGTTCGGTTCTCGTGATTCGCTAACGCACAAGGGGGAAGACATGTTTACGAAAGTCAAGGCTCTGTTCGCTTGCGTGGTCACCTTCCTGCTCATGGCTCCGGCCCTGGCCTTTGCCGCCGGCGGCGGCGGCGCGCCCATCGTCATGGTGGCCGACACCCGCAAGCTGACCGGCGTCATGGCCTGGTGGGCCAACCTCTATAACGAGTCCCACCTGTACTTCACCATCATGACCGTCATCCTCATTCCGCTTATCGGCGTGATCTTCGGCGTGCTGGCCGACATCGTCATGCATTTCATCGGCATTGACCTGAAGTCCCGCGAACTGGCCGAACATTAAACCGAACCGCCAAATACGAATAAGGAGCACGACATGGACTGGCTGTATATCCTCATGCCCATTGCCGGCGTCAAAATCTTCTGGCCCGGCCTTATCATCCTCGGCATCGGCGTCGGCGTCATCGGCGGCTTCTTCGGCATGGGCGGTGCCTGGATGGTCACCCCGGGGCTTAACATCCTCGGCTTCCCCATGGCCTTCGCCATCGGCACCGACATCGCCCACATGGCCGGCAAGTCGCTCATTTCCACCATGCGCCACGGCAAGTTCGGCAACGTGGACTACAAACTGGGTCTGATCATGCTCGTCGGCACGGTCGTCGGCTTCGAGGTCGGGGCCCAGATGATCATGTGGCTGGAACGCATCGGCAAGGTCGACATGGTTGTGCGCTGGATCTATCTGGCCCTGCTGGCCTTCATCACCTGGATGGTGTTTCCCGACATCGCCCGCCGCAAGGCCAAGGACCGCGCCGCCATCGCCGCCGGCCGCGAAGTGGACAAGCTGGCCACGGGCCTGGAGTGGCACAAGACCCTGCACAAGATCAAGATTCCCCCCATGGTCAACCTGAGCGTCGCCGGCATCTACTGCTCCGCCTGGCTGCCCATCGGCGTCAGCTTCTTCACCGGCTGGCTGGCCGGCATCCTGGGCATCGGCGGCGGACTGATCCGCATGCCCGCCCTGATCTACCTCGTCGGCTGCCCGACCCACGTCGCCGTCGGTACCGACCTCTTCGAAGTGGCCATCTCCGGCCTCTACGGCGCGGCTTCCTACACCTACAAGGGCCGCACCGAACTCGTGGCCGCCATCATCATGCTCATCGGCGCGGCCATGGGCGCCCAGGTCGGCGCCGTGGCCACCAAGTACATCAAGGGCTACGGCATCCGCATCGCCTTCGGCCTGGCGGTCATCGGCTGCGCCATCTCGGTCTTCCTGAAGCTGCTGCCCGTGTACGTTCCTTCCCTCAACCAGATCTGCGACATCATCGCCACCTACTTGATCCTCGGCCTGGTCTCGGCACTGGCCATCTACATCACCGTCAAGATGGTCCAGGGCGCCAAGCAAGAACTCGCCATGAAGAAGGCCAAGGCCTAGCGCGCAACAGCCAAAGGAAAGGAGAACGCCATGCGTACCATGCTCAAGAAAATGCTGCTGGCCGCCCTGCCCGTCGTCTTCCTGGCCGGCTGCGTGGATTACGGAAAGGTTGACCAGGGCCGCACCGTGGCCGTGGACAAGGACAAAAAGACCCTGACGTTTATCCGCGACAAGGCCAACGACTGGCAAAAGCCCGACTACACCTATCTGCCAGCCCTGACCTACACCTTCCCGACCGACCCGGCGGAAATGGGTGAAATTCCCAAGGCCGGACT
>JBKICS010000124.1:0-2237 GCA_046567015.1 Acidobacteriota bacterium
GGGCTCGATAAGCGCCGCCGCTTCCAGGGCCACGGGCGCCTTCTTGCGCGAGCCGAAGGGGCTGATGCCGCCCACGTGGTAGCCCGTGGCCTTCTCGGCCTCGGCCGGGGGCATCATGGCCGCCGACTTGCCGCCAAAGGCTGCGGCCACCCGCTTCATGGACAGTTCCCCGTCGGACGGGACCACGCAGCAGGCCGGCTTGCCGTCGACAAGCACCATGAGCGTCTTGAGTACGCGCGCGGGCGGCTCGCCGATGGCCTCGGCCGCCTGCAAACCGATGCGCTCGGCTCCGGACGCGTAGGCATATTGCAAGACGTCGAAGGCAATGCCGGCCTTGACCAGGAATTGGGTGGCCCGGGTGGTCTTGGACATACGCTGCTCCTTGGCGGTCGCCGCCAGGGGTCGGGATTAGCCAATCGCCCAGGCGAGGGCAAGGTCGGACCGAACGGGCGCATCGGGACAGTGCTGGTCGGCTGCGCCAGCATTCGCTCCCCGAGTGCACCGCACCAGCGCATTCCCAGGTCGCCGTCGAAGGTTGAACCCTGGATCATCTCGGTTTGTCGGCCGCTCCTGGCGGCGAGTCACCACAACTGCCCCAAAAAACAAGGCCCCCAGACGTACGGTCAGGGGGCCTTGAGGAGCCCGGGAGGGTGCCGGGCCGCTACTTCAACTTCGAGTCGCGGCAGGGTGCTTCCCGATGTCGAAGCCAGGCAGCGTTAGTCTTGATCCGAGGCCAACCGGCGCAGTCGGGCCAGCAGATCGATCTGGAAATCCTTGCGATCAAGACGCACCATGTACGGATTGTCGGAGAAGCGCAGGGAATCAACCGGGCAGGTCCGCACGCACTGGCCGCACAGGCTGCACAGAGAGAAATCAACGATCACCACGGCCGGGGACTTGCTGCCCTTCTGGGGGACCGGTCCCATGGCCGCTTCCTTGCTCTCCTCCCCTTCCTTGGCCGGAACCGGAGAGAGAAAGGTCAGGCAGTTGGACGGACAGGCCTTGACGCAGGCCCCGCAAGCCACACAGCGCGGCACGGCGGGGTCTTCGTCCTTGCCGACGAGTTCGATGTGCCCGCGAAACGTGGACAGATTGTCCACTTCCTGCTTGGGATAGATCACCGTCACCTGGGGCTGGCAGAAGGCTTTGCCCGTGATGCCAAGGCCGACGACCAGGCTTTTAAGGCCGGTGTATGCCTCTTCAAACAGTTGCGAAACGGACATGTCAGCCTCCAAATCCGGCCACGATCACCACCAGCACCAGATCGATCAGGGCCAGGGGGGTGAGCCACTTCCAGCTGAGGTTAAGGAGTTGGTCGAAGCGCACGCGCGGGTAGGTCCAGCGCATCCAGATCATAAGGAGCAGGATGGCGTAGACCTTGACCAGAAACCACAGGATGCCCGGCAGAAACGGACCCTGCCAGCCGCCCAGGAACAGCGCGGCAGCCACGCCCGAGACCACGATCATGCTGGCGTATTCGGCCAGGAAGAACAGGCCGAAACCCATGCCGGAATATTCCGTGTGGAAGCCGGCCGTCAGTTCCGATTCGGCTTCGGGCAGGTCAAAGGGGGCGCGGTTGGTCTCGGCCACGGCGCAGACCAGGAAGATGAAAAAGGCCAGGGGATTTTTCGCGCCGTACCACTGCCAGGGCCAGGCGCCCTGCTGGGACGTGATCTGGTACAGATCCAGCGACCCGGCGGTCAGGGCCACGGCCATGACCGAGAGCAAAAGCGGCACTTCGTAGGCCACGGACTGGGCCACGGACCGGGCCGCGCCGAGTAGGCCCCATTTGTTGTTGGAACCCCAGCCGGCCAGGATCAGCGACAGCACGCCCAGGCCCGAGAAGGCCAGGATGAGGACCAGGCCGGTATTGAGCCGCAGAGGAGCCAAGGCCGGGTCGAAGGGCAGCGGCAGGAAGCAGACCGTCACCGGGGCGAAGGCGAGCAGAGGCGCGGCCCAGTAAAGGTACTTGTCCGCGCCGGCCGGCATGGCCAGCTGCTTGCCCACGAGCTTGACGGCGTCGACGATGGGCTGGAGCAGGCCATAAGGACCGACATGCAGCGGCCCCGGGCGCAACTGGACATGGCCGGCCACCTTCCGCTCGACCCACACCAGCACTAGGCCGTTTAAGCCCACGAAGGCGAACACGCACAAAAGCCCAACGACGAGCCGCGTCAAGGGATGGTCGAAGCTCATAAGATCGGGGGTCATCGGTCGATCTCCGGGATAACAAGGTC
>JBKICS010000124.1:2247-5088 GCA_046567015.1 Acidobacteriota bacterium
TGCGCTCTGCGGGGGCGGGCCAGATAGCCGGGCAAAAAGCCTTGCGGATGCGGGCGATCATCGGTCGATCTCCGGGATAACAAGGTCCAGGCTGCCCAGGATGGACACGGCGTCGGCCAGAAGGGTTCCTCGGGCCAGCTCGGCAAACACGCTCAGGTTGGAAAAGCCCGGGGCGCGCAGCTTGACGCGGTAGGGCTTGGGACCGCCGTCGGAACGCACGTGGACGAGGATCTTGCCGCGCGCGCCTTCCACGGCGTAGCAGGCCTCGCCCTTGGGGGGCTTAAGCGTCTTGGGGGCCTTGGCCGCGATCGGTCCGTCAGGCAACGTGGAGACGGCCTGCTCGATGATGGCGCAGCTGGTCTCCAGCTCGTCCATGCGCACCATGTAGCGGGCCATGGCGTCGCCCTGGGTGTAGGCGGGAATGCGGAAGTCGAAGCGGTCGTAGACGCTGTAGGGCTCGGCCCGACGGGTGTCCACGGCCGCGCCGGAACCGCGAATGACCGGGCCGGTGGCCCCGTAACGCCGGGCCAGCTCCACGTCCATCTCGCCGATGCCTTCGCAGCGCCCGCGCAGGATCACGTTGTCGGTGACCAGATCGCGGTACATGGGCAACCGCGAGCGCAGAAGCTTGACGAAGCCCAGGCAGCGCGCGGCGAAGTCGTCGGGCACGTCGTTGTAGACGCCGCCGAAGGTGAAGTAGGAATAGGTCAGGCGCGAGCCGGTGACGGCCTGCAGGATGTCGAGAATCACTTCCCGGTCGTCGAAGGCGTACATGATGGGGGTAAAGGCCCCGAGGTCGAGCAGGTAGGCGCCCCACCAGAGCAGGTGGGAGCTTATGCGGTTGAGTTCGGTGACGACCACGCGGATATACTCGCCGCGCTCGGGCACCTCGATGCCGGCGAGGCGTTCCACCGCTCCGGCATAGGCCCAGTTCCAGGCCATGGCGTGGAGGTAGTCCACCCGGCCCATGTTGGGCATGAACTGGAAGTAGGTCTTTTCCTGGCCCATCCACTCGTGCATGCGGTGGACGTAGCCAAGCACCGGCTCGGCCCGCACGATGTACTCGCCGTCGAGTTCCAGCAGGATACGCAGCACGCCGTGGGTGGACGGGTGTTGCGGCCCCATGCTTAAGATCAGCTTGTCTTCGGTGGGACCCGGCTCGAAGCGCATCGACGTGGGGTCTTGCGCCAACGTTTTGGGATCAAAGGCTTGCATGCTTCCTCCGGGCCTTAGGCGTCTTCGGTTTTGGCGGCCTTGACCACCTTGGCGGGCTTGGGCTTTTCCGCTTCGGGCTCGGCCAGGCCGCAGTCCACGAGGTAGCCAAGGGGCATGAGGTCGGCCAAGGATTTGCGGGCCTTCTCCGCCTTGATCAGGGGATGGCTGCCAAAATTCTCGGGCAGCAGCAGATAATGCAGGTTGGGATGCCCCGCGAAGTCGATGCCGAAGAAATCGAAGCACTCCCGCTCGTGCCAGTCCGCGCCGGGATAGACGCCGCTTATCGTGGGCAGGCTCGGCGCGTCGTGGGGGACCATGGCCCGCACCACAATGCGGTTGACCCCGTCGAGCAGGCTTAGGTGATAGGTGACCTCGAACCCTTCCTGAAGGTCGGAGGCCATGACGTCCTCGAGCAGGTACCCTTCGGCGTCCAGAACCTCCATGGCGGCCACGACGTTTCGGGCCTCCACGGTGACCGACAGGGTCATGCCGGTCTTGGCGAAGTCCATGGGCGCGGAGCACACCGGCCCCATTTTGGCGACGAAAGCCGGAATCATTGCTGACCTCCCTGGGGAACCTGCCACCAGCGACGACCGGTCATCTTCTCCTGGATGGCGAAAAGCCCTTCGAGCAGGGCCTCGGGCCGGGGCGGACAGCCGGGCACGTAGACGTCGACCGGAATGAGCGTATCGACGCCCTGGATGACGTTGTACTGGCCTTCGATGTTAAACGGTCCGCCGGAGATGGCGCAGTTGCCAAGGGCCATGACGTAGCGCGGGGCCGGCATCTGCTCGTAGAGCCTAACGACCGCCGGGGCCATCTTCTTGTTCACCGTGCCGGCCACGATCATGAGATCGGACTGGCGCGGCGAGGGCCGAAAGACTTCCGCGCCGTAGCGGGCGATGTCGAAGCGGGCCATGCCGACGGCCATCATTTCGATGGCGCAGCAGGCCAGACCGAAGGTCATGGGCCAGATGGACATGGCCCGGCACACATCCACCAGCTTCTGGACTGCCGGCGTGGCAATCAGAGCCGGTTCGACCGTGGTTACGGCCGGGGTGCAATATGGATCTTGCGGGGCCATGTGAACACTCCCTTGCGCATGAAGTAGACGATGGCGGCGGCGAGCACCGCGAGAAACACCAGCAACTTTACCGTCCCGGCCAGCCCCTGGGGCGTGGCGTAAGCCGCCGCCACCGGGAAGAGGTAGAGGATGTCCACCTCGAAGGCCAAGAAGATGAGGGCATAGAAGTAGTAGTTGATGCCGAATTTGACCCAGGAGCGTCCGTGAGTGGGCACGCCGCACTCATAGGTCTCGCCGAGCGCCCCGCCCTTGGCCTTGGGGGCGATGAGCAGCGAGCCTACAAGGGGGCCTGCCGCGAAAAGGACGCCGCCCAGGAAAAAGAGCAGTATCGCCGCTTGTAACCAGGTAAAGACCATACGTCTTTTCCTCCTTTCCCAGTTCGAGAAACCGCGCCGGTCGCCAGCCGCGCCCCCTTAGGGGTGCAGCGCGACAGCCGCCTGGGCCGCCAGATCGTACAAAGGCGCCGGCAGGATGCCGAGGAGCAGCACAAGGCCGGCCAGCACCCCGCCAAAGACCAGATACCCGCGCGGCACGGCCAGGGC
>JBKICS010000125.1:0-3578 GCA_046567015.1 Acidobacteriota bacterium
CGCACGGTGCGGCGCAGCAGGGCGATAAGGCCCAGCAGGAGCGCGGCGATGGAAACGAACACGATCAGGCTCACGACGGAATAGTGCACGGCGTCGGAGGAAAACAGCGCCGAGCCGCGCCACCTCTTGTCAATGGCCTCGTATTGCGCCGGGGGGATGCGGGAAAACCCGTCCTCGACAAAGCGCAAAAGGTCCTCATTGCCCTTGCGCACGGCCCGGTGGAACGCGCCGTTATAGAGGGTGAAGGCGAGGCGGAACTGGTTTTCCAGGCCGAACTTGTACAGATAGTACAGGGCCGGGGGCTTATCGACGCAAAAAACCTTGACGCTTGCGTCCTTTGCGGCCCGGATGACGGTTTCGTAGCTGTCGAAGGCCATCAGCGGCAGGACGCCCCGGCTGGAGAGGTAGTCCACGGTGGCGTCGCCGCGTTTGACGCCGACGGTAAAGCCCCGCAACGTTTCCAGATCGTGGATGCCGCTTAAATCCGAGTGGACGAACACCGGCACTTCGATGGTCGCATAGGGCGGCGAGAAGCTGTAGTGCTTTTCGCGGTCGGCGGTGCGAAAGATGGTGTCGATGACGTCGGCCTTGCCGTCAAGGAGCTCCTGCTGCGCCGCGCTCCATTCCATGGGCCGCAGCACGACCGGCACGCCGGTCTTTTCCTCCCACAGTTTCCAGGTATCGACCAAAATGCCCTTGGCCGTGCCGTCGGAGGCGGTGAAAATATAAGGTGGGTAATCCTTGTCCAGGACCACGGTGAGGGTCTTGGGCGGCGGTTGCGGCGGGTCGGTCCGGGGCGCGTCCGGGGCCGGGTGCGCCTGGCCGACGAAGGCAAGGGCGAACAGCGTCAGGAACAAGGCCCAAAGTCGCCGGCGCGGTCCCCGGGAGCCGGCAAGGCGGCGGCCGGCGGGCGCGATCAGAGACAACCCGCGACGCGGCAGCGACCGCGGAGGGTCAGGGGTGGAACTGCCTGAAAGTGCCGGTACGGGCATGAAACGGGCTTCTTGTTCGTCGGAGCGTGTAGCGAGTCGACCGTTGCCGTGGCCGTTTCGCGCTGGATTGGACGCCTTGCCTCTCTTCAGCATACGGCAAACCTATCGCGGCAGCAATGGGGAAGCCGTGAGGCAGGGGCAACCTGGCCGATCGGGGCGCGGTCAGCCCAGCAACTGGCGGGAATCCACCGTGGCCTTGCGGTCGAGCTTGGACCAGCCCATCTCCCGGCCGCGCAGGGAGGCCACGAAGGTGCGCAGGGCCACCACGTACATGAGCTGGCGATAAAGGAACCGCTGGGGCACGAGCCAGGCGAGCAGGCTCTTGTCCTCGCCGCGTTCCAGCAAAAAGGCCACGATGCCGGAGAGGATGTCGGCGGCCATGAACAGCGCGTAGTAGAACACCACCCGCAGCAAGGCGTCCGGATCCCAGGCCGAGGGATGCCAGACCCACATGGCCCCGGCGGCCAGACAGGTATAGGCCAGCCACAGGTCCATGATCGGCGAGATGAACTGGAAGATGATCTGGTACAGCCAGATGTTGGGCAGCCCGAAGAACCCGAGCAGGCCGTAGCGCGGCCGCAAAAGTGCGTCCTTGTGCTTCCAGGCCACTTGCAACGTGCCGAACATCCAGCGGAAGCGTTGGCGCAGGAAGCCGCGCAGGGTGTCCGGGGCCTCGGTCAGGGCGATGGCCCGCTCCTCGTAGGTCACGACATAGCCCATGCGCTGGATGCGGATGGTCAGATCCGCGTCCTCGGCCAGGGTCTCGGCGGAAAAGCCGCCGGCCCGCTCCACCACGTCGCGCCGCCAGGCCCCCACGGCCCCGGGCACCACGGTGACGCTGTCCAGGACCGTCAGAGCCCGTCGGTCCAGGTTCTGGCTGGTAATGTATTCCAGGGCTTGGCAGCGGGTGAGGAAGTTGATCCGGTTGCCGACCTTGGCGTTGCCGGCAACGGCCCCGACCTTGGGATCGGCGAACCAGGCAGCCAGCCGGATGATGGTGTCCCGGGCGAACACCGTGTCGGCGTCGAGCGTCACCACGATGTCGGCCTTGGTCAGGGAAATGCCGTGATTGAGCGCCGCCGGCTTGCCGGCGTTGGGCTGGCTCACGATGGTGACCAGGTGGTGGCCGGAAAAGGCTTCGCGCAGCACCCGGCAGGTGTCGTCGCTGGAGCCGTCGTCCACCACGATGATCTCAAAGGTCTTGGGATGCTGGCAGGCCAAAAGCGAGCGCACGGTCTGGAGCACCACGTTTTCTTCGTTGTAGGCCGGCACCACCACGGCCACGGACGGTTCGTCCCCGGAGGCGGCCGCGCCGTGGCCGGCAAGGGGCCGCCGGCGGCCGAGGAGCTTTTCCCAGACGGCCAGGACCACCAGGATCAGCAACCGCCCAAGGCCAAGGGCCGTGCCCACCACGAACAGGGTGCGCAGGGCGACCGACCAGGCGAAGAGCAGGAAAAAACCCAGGCGGTTGCCCCAGGACACCACCGGGTTTTCATCCTTGACCTCGGGCATGACCGCGTCGCGGCTTTGCCCCAGCAGGTCGGACACGGTGACGAAATGGTAGCCGCGCTGCCGCAGGGTTTCGATGATCCGGGGCAGGGCCTTGATGGTTTGCGTCCGGTCGCCGCCCGAATCGTGGAGCAGAACCACGTTGCCCTCGCCGGTTTCGGCTTGCCGGACCACCTCGTCGACGATGGCGTCCACCCCGGGCTGCTTCCAGTCGCCGGGATCGATGCGCATGCCGACGAAGACGTAGCCCTGCTGCCCCAAGACGTCCAGGGGGCGGACCTGATCCTGGGTTTCCGGCTCGCTGTCCTCGCCGTAGGGCGAGCGGAACAGGTGGGTCTGGCGGCCCAGCACGCTTTCCATGAGGCGGCTTGTGGCCGAGACCTCGAGGTTGAGCTGGGTGGTCGAAACGTCGGCGATGTTGGGATGGGTATAGGTGTGGTTGCCGATGTCGTGGCCTTCGGCAAAAGTCCGGCGCAAGAGGTCGGGATGCTTTTCCGCGTTGCCGCCGATGACGAAGAAGGTGGCCTTGACATCGGCCTGCTTGAGCACATCCAGGATCTGGGGCGTGAACCGGGGATCGGGACCGTCGTCGAAAGTCAGGGCCACGGCCTTTGGCGCGAAACCGTGCCGCTCGATGACGTAGGGCGAGGGATAGGTTTCGAAGTCCTCGCTGGAGATGAGCCCGGACTTGGGGTTGACGGTCAGGGTGCGCCGGCCGATGCGCGGGGTCTGGGTGATCTTGAGGATCTCTCCCTGGCCCTCGTAATCGAGGTCGTAATCGAAGCGGATCTCTTCCAGCCGCTTGACTGTCTGGGCCCCGAAGGTCCAATCGGCCCCGAAAAAGGTCCAGATGGAGGGATCCTCGCCGCCCAGTCGCCACAGGGCGAAGCCGGCCGGCTGCAGGGGCATGGCCGCGATCATGCCATTATAGACCGTGGTGGCGTCCATGAGCCAGACGTCGTGGTTGACGTCGTTTTCATCCTGGTAGTCGAAACGGGGGTTGAGCGAGGCCGGATCGATGGCGATGCTGCCCTCGGATTCCTTGGCCGTCAGCACCGCCTCCTCGAAAGTGGCCTC